>NZ_JACHHY010000013.1 GCF_014202905.1 Chitinivorax tropicus
GAATTGGTCGTGCCCGTTCTGGTGGCGCTGGTGCTCATTGCGCATATTTCGCTGCTGGCAGAGCCGGCACGACAGAAGTTCAGCGCAATCTTCCTCGCGGGCGCTGGCGCTGCCTATCTCAGCGGTGGTTTTGGGCTATGGGAGTTTGTGTTTTGCACCATCATGACAATCTTGGCATATGTGGGGCTGTCCAACTACCGAGCCCTGGCTATCGGATGGCTGGCACATACTATCTGGGATTACCTGCATCATCTTTACGGTAATCCGATTATTCCATTTCAACCAATGTCGTCTTTCGGTTGCGCGATTTGCGATCCGGTGCTCGCGATATGGTATGTAATTGGCGCTCCATCCATTTGGGCCATCTTCAAACGGTCGCCGCAACGATCCAGCTATGGTGGATTACAGTCCAGTCGGGGTGATGTCGATGGCTGATCAGGCGACACATCTACAAGTAGTAGGCAAACTTGAGCTCGATCAACTGAAACGTCTGGAGATTCTGTCGATAATCGAGGCCACAACGCTGCTGTTGCTGCTCGGTGTTGCTGTGCCGCTGAAACATGTGTTTGGCTGGCCGCTTGGGTCGCAGATTCTCGGCCCGGTTCACGGACTTGTCTTCCTTGTCTACCTCTGGGGCGTGATGCAGGTGATGGCGGGTGGTGGGTGGCGGTGGGTCGAGATGGTGCGCCTGTTTATGATCGCGCTGATTCCCTTTGGTGGTTTTTTCAACCTGCCTCTTCTGCGACACAGGGCAGCACAACTGCGTGGCATGGCGCAGCCATCATGAGTCTTGCCATGCTCTATCCCTGGCTGAAGGCGGTGCATCTTGCCGCAGCGATCATCTTTGCAAGCGGCGTGCTCGCAGTCGCGATGCTGCTTGCCGCGATGCTCGCCGACACAGCAAGCACTGCCTTGCTGGCGCGAGCTGTGCGGCGATGGGATCAGGTCGTGACGGGACCTGCGCTGTTCATAGCGTTGGCCTGCGGCTTGGTGCTGGCAGTCAATGGCCATTGGTTCGATGCCGCGTGGCTGCACGTCAAACTTGTCTTTGTGATGGTGCTTGCCAGCATCCATGGTTATCAGGCTGGTCTACTGCGTCGGCTTGTGGGTGGCGCAGCGTTGAGGCGGCGGCGATCAATGCCCCTCGTGCTAATTTGCACCACCGCCATTGCTGTGCTTGCGGTCGTAAAGCCGTGAATGCCATTTCAACAATTTGACTCTGATCAAGGGCTGCCATGCATTACCCAGATATCAGGATCTGCACTACCGTCATGGAACTGGTGTGCGACTGTTCACCGAAGTATCTTTTCAACCTGTGAGGCGCACCATCGCACACGGCACGTCTGAACTTTCTGGGCGGAAATCTTGACCTGCAATGTTTGTTGTCACCTGGACAGCGTGCTGTCGTCCGGAACGCGCCAGCCTAGACTCGCCAATTTGAGCAGGCTTTGGATGATGCCGATGATCTGCCGCAGCGCAGTCCAAACAGATTCCTGATGGTCAGACAGAATTGAATGGCGGCATCACTATCGGTTTGCGTCCGCACTTACCCAGTGGCATTGCTTGCCATGACAAGTTTGTGTCTAGCCAGATGAACAGGGCATCGCGCTCCCTACAGGCTTGGTTGTAAGCTTCCCGTTGGTGATTCGGTAGCGTTTTGGGCGAGCTTGGTTACGGTGTTATCAGGCCAAGCCGCAGCGCGGGCGGATTTGTGCAACAGAGCCGTGCGCAGCTACATATGGATAAATGCAATTTGCATTTCACCTGAAAGGTTCAACTGTATTGGATCGGGTGCGCGGGTTGAATTAACGTGTTGTCAGTATTCAATCTGCTTGGTCGAATGGAGCTGCAGCGCCTACTGCGGCAAATGGGTGAGGATCGCCCGATAGAATACGAGTCATGAATTGGCGCTCTCGCGCCACAATCAGATCAATGAATTCTTGTGCGCCGTGCATGGCCTGGAAAGCTGCAAAGCCGCGCTCCAGCGATTGCTGCAGCTCCTCCAGGCCGGCAAGTTTTGCGGGCAGGCGTGACATCATCAGCAGGGATTTGATCAGCGGTTTGTGAATCAGGCCATCCAGATCTTGCCCCAGTTTTTCGGTCAGATCGATTTGCCGGGCTCGTAATTCACCATTGTCACAGCGGCGGTATGCCGCGCAGTAGTTAGCCTCATCGATATGGTCTGCTCCCATCTCATCGAACAGCATCCGGGCGAGGCGCTCATCCAGCTCCTGGCTCAGCTGGTTCAGGGTCAGGGCATCGCTTAAAGGGGCAACCATGTGCCGAGGTAGCAGCGTCTGCAGCTTGGCATGAACCCGTTCGATCTGCTGATCACGCAGGCTGAAGTCCTTCGCTGCGTAGACATCACATAGGAAGTACTCGGTAGCGGCATGATAACGGGGGTGATTGAGCAGGTCACGGTGGCTGGTGGCCAGGCGATCGGCTTGCCATTGTGTGACTTTCAGGTGATTAGGTGTCTGCATGCGTATTCAGTGATGCTCGGATTGGGTTTTGAAAGGTGCAATCAACCTTGAATTGGTCTATGCCGAAGTATCACAGCCTGGTCGAAAGGCTAAGTATATCGGCCCCCGATGGTAGGCGAGACTGGCTGAAAATGCCATGAATCCGCTGCCACGAGATTGACATTGATCAACGCCGGCAAGATACTGGGTATTGATAATAAGTAAATCAGAATAAGCAATAAAACCTGCTGCAAGGCGCTATAAATTGAATTGTCCGCCATTCGGATGTAATTGGTAGATTGGGTATTCAGAAGGGCTGTACCGTTTTAGTTCTATTGACACGATTTCAGGGTGCGTTGGCTGTTTTTTGGGGTTGGTATCGATGCTGCAAGCCGCTTGTATGGCCGTCATGCGGCGTGCTTTGCACTTAGATGCCAAACGCAGGGAGCGCCCATGCGGATCTGGCAATCTTGTCGACAGAGCCTGATGCTGCGGGCAGACGTCAATAGGGTATGAGTTAGGAGAAGATCAATGAAATCACTTAAGAAAAATGCGCCGCAGAAGCAGTTGACCTCGGTTATCGTCGATTCTGCCAATCAGATCTGGCTGGCTGGCCTGGGCGCATTGGCTCGGGCACAGGTGGAGGGAAACAAGGTTTTTGATGCCTTGGTGGATGCTGGTAGGAAGATCGAAGAGGAAGGCAAGCGCATTGCTGGTGAGCGCGTGGGCGAAGCTGCGGGCAAGGCGGTGGAAACCTGGGACAAACTTGAAACGGTCTTTCAGGATCGTGTTGCCCGTTCTCTGTCACGTTTGGGGGTGCCGACGGAGTCAGATGTCAAAGCGCTCAGCAAGCGAGTGGATGAGTTGACCAAGAGCGTCAATGCACTGGTCAATCAATCGACAACCCAATCAGAAGCCAAGCCCAAGGCAGCAGTGAAGGCGGCGCCAAAGGCCGAAGCCAAGCCTGCCGCCGCCGCACCCAAACCGTCGGTCAAGAAGGCGGCTGTCAAAGCCGAAGCCAAACCGGAAATCGAAAAAGAAGCGGTAAAACCAGCCAGCAAACCGGCTGCCAAGCCGAAGGCGGCAGCGGCGGTGCCCAAGCCAGCAGTCAAGCAGGAGGCGGTTGAAGGCGAGGCCCAGCCTGCAGTGAAAAAAGAAGTGGTGAAGTCAGCCAGTAAGCCTGCTGCCAAACCTAAAGCGGCTGCGGCCCCGGCGACCAAGCCTGCCACCAAACCTGCTACGGCAAAGGCCGCAGCCAAGGCGACAACAGCGGCCAAGCCAAAGGCAACACCTACAGCGCCGTCTGGCGAGGGCGGAAACGCTTGATCTGTGGCTGAAGTGGGGTGGTTTGCTTGGTAATCAAGTGCAAATCACCCTAGCCATTCAGCACAAGGGCTTGATGAAGCCGTATGAGTCTGATCGGACGCGCCCCGTCTCGGAGAGGGATGGCGCGACGCTTTGACGTGAAAAGATCCGCATGAATCGACACAAATCGACATTTGCACCACGCGCAGATGGGCGCCCCCGAATCGGGTTGAATCTGGCTGGCGGCGGCCCGCTGGGTGGCATTTACGAAATCGGTGCACTGTGTGCTTTGCAAGAATCCCTCGATGGCATTGATTTCAATGATCTCGATGTCTATGTCGGGGTGTCTGCTGGTAGCTTGGTTGCAGCAGCCATGGCAAATGGCTACTCACCCACCGAGATGTACCGGATCTTGATCGATCAGGATCCGCGCTATGATGATCCATTCCGCCCCGAGCTGTTTTTACAGCCTGCCTATCGTGAGTATTGGCAACGCGCGTTGACCATTCCCAGGGCGTTGTTCGATGCTGCATGGCGCATGGTGACCCGATCGGAGGACGTGAGCCTGCCTGGGGCTCTGTCCACCTTGGGGCGAGCAATCCCAACGGGCATCTTCGATGTCGGGGCTATCAGTGAATACCTGGCCAGGGTGTTTTCCGCACCGGGGCATTGCAATGACTTCCGCCAACTTGAAAAATGCCTTTATGTGATTGCAACGGATCTGGATACCGGGCGATCCGTGAAATTTGGTGCGCGGGGGCATGATCATGTCCCCATCTCGACCGCTGTGGCGGCGTCGTGTGCCTTGCCTGGGCTTTATCCGCCGGTTGAGATCGATGGCAATTTCTATGTGGATGGTGCGCTGTTGCGTACATTGCATGCATCGGTGTCGCTGGATGAAGGGGCTGAGTTTGTCATCTGCTTGAATCCACTGGTGCCTTACGATGCCAGGCAGTATCCCAAGATCGGGTCAGTCCACCACGACAAGCTCACTGCAGGTGGGTTGCCGCTGGTATTGTCACAGACCTTCCGAGCCATCATCCACTCGCGCATGAAAGTGGGGATGTCCAAATATCGTGCGCTTTACCCGCATGCAGATGTAGTGTTGTTTGAGCCAAGCCATGCTGATGCGGAAATGTTCTTTGCCAACGTATTCAGCTATACCGATCGACATAAGATTGCCGAACATGCCTATCAGCGAACCAGGCAAGACCTGTTGGCCCGCTATGAGGAGCTGGCACCGGTCTTCACCCGCCATGGCATCGAGATCCGGCTGGATCATTTGTTGGATCAGGATCGGGTACTGAGCGACATGGTCAAACAGGCTCACGCCAAGCGATCAACCACTGAGCGCCTGAACGACACGCTGGATCAGCTTGAGCGATGGCTGCAGTACAGGGCGAAAGCGGAACCGCAGGCTGCTTGATGCCCGCACTGGATACCCCCGCCGTCGGCGGGTTCGGTAAAGAAAAATGCAGATCGGCCTATACAGTAATTGTGCATTCGCACATGTATAGGCCTTTATTTTTTCAGAGGCAGTGCCTAGTCTGAAATCAAACCCTGGGTTCTGCTGACATGATTTCATCGTCCACCTTGGCCTGATTTTGGGCTGGAGCCTGGGTGCAAAGTGCGGTGCATGGCGATCTATGCAAGTGGTTTGCAGCAATGGTACCAACCCAAAATCAGGTCAACCCGGTGGGCCGAACCGAGTTTGGGGCCGCCGCCATTGTCTGCTGCTGGTATGGCTTGCCAAGCCGCACTCGTGATGCCTACTTAGCCCCAAAACGCAGGGCTGTGCGGGCGATGAAACCGTGTCAACGGAACCTAGGTCATCTGCAATGTCTGTCGAGCCCACTGAAACACCTAAAATTGCGTTGGTATTGTCCGGCGGCGGCGCGCGTGCCGCCTATCAAGTCGGGGTGCTGCGGGCAATCGCCCATATGCTGCCCAAAGATGCCAGGAATCCATTCAAGATCATCTGTGGCACTTCTGCCGGGGCATTCAATGCCATAGGCGTGGCCATGGCAGCCAAGCAATTTCGAAACGGCATCTGCCGTTTGGATTACCTCTGGAAGAATCTGACCCCGGACAAGATCTATCGCACGGATTTCATGTCGGTATCCAGCCATATCTGGCACTGGATCTTGTCGATATTGCTGGGCGGTTTTGGCAAGCACAATCCCCGATCGTTGCTGGATAATGCGCCATTACGTGTGTTGCTGGAAAAGAATTTCGATCTGGCCGGGCTGGAGACAGCAATTGAGTCCGGCTCGTTGCACGCCTTGGCTGTGACCGTGTCCGGATTGACTTCTGGGCAATCCGTCACCTTTTTCCAGGGGCAGACAACGCTGGCAGGCTGGAATCGGGTGCATCGACTTGGCGTGCCGAACAAGATTGTCATTGATACCATCATGGCCTCGTCAGCCATTCCTTTTGTGTTCCCTGCCGTGCATCTCAATCGTGAATATTTCTGCGATGGGTCCATCCGTCAAACTGCCCCGATCAGCCCGGCGCTGCATCTGGGGGCGGACAAAGTGCTGGTGGTGGGCGTCAGCCGCCAGATCCGCTCCAATCCCGAGCGCATCAAGAGCACAGGGTATCCATCCATGGCGCAGGTGATCGGCCATCTGTTGAACAGTGTCTTTCTGGATGGGATGGCAGCAGACCTGGAGCGACTGGAGCGGGTGAACCGGACAGTGCAGTTGATTCCGCAGCAAACCAAGGATGAAACCAATTTCATGCTGCATCAGGTGGATGTACAGGTCATCCATCCCAGTCGGGATCTCGATGAGGTCGCATCCCGGCATGTGCACCGCTTTCCGCCGATGATCCGCTTTCTGTTGCGGGGCTTGGGGGGCCTGCGGCGCCGAGGGTCGGTGCTGGCCAGCTATCTGCTGTTCGACAAGCACTATACCCGGGAGCTGATCCGCCTGGGTTACGATGATACGATGAAGCAGAAAGATGACATTCTGCGCTTTCTGAATCATGCTGAGCCCAGCCCTGCAACCCATGCCCAATCACAAGCGGTGGCAGCCGAGATGGATTAGGTTCGCGTCTCCATGTAAACCAACGCAGACCATGGCGCCAGCCCAACGGGGCCAGGGTCTGATTCGCCACAAAATGCGCGTTCGTTGTTACGGATCAAAATATTTTCCCATGTGTTTTGTAAAACTTGGAAACGGTCACGGGGCTCCGCTGACAGTGTCTTGTTCCTCTGTCGAAGCGGGTGTGGTATGACCAGATACCGCATGCGTTGATGGCAGACAATGTCGGCTGGCGACAATGCAACCCAGGCTGACCGTTGCAGGCTGTGAAACAATGCCGAGCAGGGCTTGACCGGCCCGCATCAAAACAACAATCACTGGGAATACAACGTGTATAACAAGATCCGTGTCCTTTTGGGCTCAGCAGGCGTGCCGCCTGGTGATACCGCCGAAGCATACGAGTGGGAACGACGGCTGCATTGGCTGATGCTGTTCGTGGCCATGCTCGCATTGCCGACCTATTACCTTGAAGAAATCGCCATCGGTGATCAGCTGCATCAAGTCGGACGCTGGCTGGATGCGCTGATACTCGCTGCCTTCTCCTTTGAGCTGGTGTGGATGATGCGCGTGGTCAAGCAGCGCCGCCGCTACCTGCTGCACAACTGGCTTGATGTCTTGATCATCGCCGCCAGCGCCGCCAGCTTTTTCGGTATTGGCACCGAGTGGGTTGCGTTGACCCGGGTGCTGCGTCTGACTGCCGTGGCCATGATGATCATCCGGGTGATGAGCTCGGTGCGACATCTGTTTTCACCCGATGGCCTGCCTTATGTATTGCTGTTCGGTATTTTGACCATGCTATGTGGTGGGGCGGCGTTTTATTGGCTTGAGCCGACGATCCACTCTTTTGGCGAAGGGGTGTGGCTGGCATTCACGACCGCAGCAACTGTCGGATATGGTGACTTGGTGCCGACCGAGCCCGCATCACGTGTCTTTGCCGTCATACTTGTCCTGGTGGGCTACAGCATGCTGGGCATGGTGACAGCCAGCATTGCGTCGATATTCATTGGTGAGGACGAGAAAACACTGCGAAGGGAAATGCATCGGGACATTCAAAAACTGCAAGGTGAAATGCAGAGTATGCGAGAAGAGTTACGTGCAATGCGGGAACTTCTCATGCACAATCAGCGACCAAGCTGCGATGAGTGAGCGTTTGCCAGCACGCCGTCATCAGCTAAGATGGGCGCTTGGGATCGCTGTGCTGATCCGTTGCCATCAGTTTGTTCGCGGGCCTGACAGCCGCCTCTAATGGCGGTCGTGGCGCCAAGCCCTGGTGGTGCTGGCTTTACTTCTACTCTATATTCACGGACATCATGTTACTCAAGCTGATTCCTTCTCGCCGACTTGGCAATTTCCTCGGTTTTTTGGTGTGCGCCGGTTTGATCGGCTATGCGCTCTATCTACAGTATTACCAGTTCCAAGTGCCGTGCCCACTGTGCATCTTGCAGCGTATCGCGGTGATCGTCATGGGTGTCATGTTTCTGTTGGCCTCAGTGTTCCACCCTAAAGGCCAGATGGGCGCAAAGATCTGGGGGGGGCTGATTGCCATCCCGGGCTTGCTGGGCTTGGGCGTGGCCGCCAGGCATCTGTATATTCAGAGCCTCCCGCCTGACAAGGTGCCAGCATGTGGGCCAGGGCTGGAATACATGCTGGAGACCATGCCCTGGGCTTCTGCATTGGCCAAGGCGCTGCGCGGCTCTGGTGAATGTGCTGAGGCCAGTTGGCGGTTGCTGGGCTTGACCATTCCTGGGTGGATGGCGGTCTGTTTTGTGGGTTTGCTGACCTATACCATATTGGTGGTGTATAAAGATCTCAAGCACACCGCACAGCGATGAGGCATGTCAGACCAACCCGCCCCTCCAGCGGAGTCGATTGATGATCCCGCACCCAGCAAGCCAGGCCTCATGGCCCGCCTGCTTGGGCGCATCCGTCCTGGCAAACAGACCGAATCCGAGAGCGATGCGTCACCTGTAGTGGGTGATGCATCGGCAGCCAAATCCTCCCTCCTCAGCCGCCTGTTCCGGCGGAAACCGGCAGCAGAAGCGGCGGTGTCAGCTTCTGAAGGCAGCCAAGCTGATAGCCCGCCGATTCAACCCGCCAGTACTCCTTCTGCTGACATTTCCGACGAGGCAGCCCAACCTGCAGGTGGGGTGATGGCATTGATCCGCTCGCATCTGATCCTGATTCTGATCCTGGCAGGCGTGGTGTTGGTGGGGGTATTGATCATCTTGATCGTGCTGGTTGTCGTCAAGCGCCATCAAGCAGCCGCACCCAAGCCGGTCGCTGCTGTATCCGCCCCTGCCAAACCTACCCCGACCGCACCGGAAAAAGCGCAGGTCGGGCATCAGCAAGGGGGGCATGAAGTGGCGGCGCATCCATCTGAACATGGCTCGTCAGTTGCCTCTGATACCAGCCATGGCAAAGCGGACGATGGCGACGCCCACCCATCACCTGCGGGTGGTGAGCCAAAGGTAGAGGCGGTTGCCACCGATCATGGCACCAAGCCCGCAACCGAGCCGTCGGAAGACCCATTGGCGGAGGCGCGTAGGCAGCTTGAGTTGGAGCGGGCCAAATTGGAGGAAGAGAAGAAGGCACTGGCGGATGAGCGCAAGGCGCTACAGGCGCAACGTTCTGGCAAAGGCAATCCGGCTGGTGCGGTATCCAAGCCATCCCTGATCGGTGACTGCAGCTTGACTGGAGGGGACACGGCCACAAGGCGCGAAGCCCTGCGACGTTGCCTGGGCTTGCCCGACAAGCCAGTAGAAGCGGAATCGGCTAAGCCGGTTGAGCCGGCAGATGACAAACACGACGAGAAAAAAGCAAAGCCCAAATCCGCCCAGGATGCCCATTACTGACCACCCAGCCAGCTTGTCGATGATCGACCCTGGCCGTGACAATGCATGATCTGCCCACCTACAAAACAAAAACGCCACGGCGTGTGCAATCGCCATGGCGTGTTGATCGCGGCTGCTTATTGGTCTGTCCGTGTTGTTTCTATTGACAACTAGCTGACTGACCACTTGTTTTTACCGCTTGCTTACCTCGGTTGTTCTGTATGTTTTCGCTGATTGTATACAAAAGTAAAAGATGTGCAACCGTAAACTTTTGCAGTAGTTTACCTCTGCGTGGTCGGATGCCATTTGATTCCATGGAGTATTTGTTGCTTTAGGGCCGCTGGGAGGCTTATCCAGCGCTGACTTTGTCTGTTGGAGAGGTTGGTTTTAGCGTCAATATTGTAGTTTTTGTATACAAAAAAATGATGTTTTTTGGTCAGTAATGCTTCAAACTGCTTCCAGGCTGGATCGAAATCGCCCCCCCATCATGGCCGATTGGCGTTGTGCGCCGGCCCGGGGGACAACATCACTTGGAGAGCACCTGTCATGTCCAGTTTGAACAGGGTGCAGCAAAGCACCTTGACCGCCACCGCTACCGAGGCGTTACGAAGCCGTATCCTGTCTGGGCATTACCCTGAGGGAATGCAGTTGCGGCAAGAGGCCATTTCACGGGATCTGGGCATGAGCCGCGTCCCGGTGAGGGAGGCATTGCGCCAGCTGGAGGCCGAAGGGCTGGTCAATATCGTGGAGCACAAGGGTGCCGTTGTTACCACGCTGGTGTTGGAAGAGGTGGTCGAGTTGCTGCGAATTCGGGTCTTGCTGGAGTGTGATCTGTTGATGGATGCCGTGCCACGGCAGACACAGCAGGACCTGGATGTGGCCGAAGCGGTATTGCAGGCATTCGATCAGTCGATGGCTGCGCGTGATGTTTTGCATTGGGGGACGTTGAACGCGCAGTTTCACCTGGCGCTGTATCGACCGGCACAACGTCCGCATACCTTGGCATTGATCGAGCAGCTTCACAACCGCACAGAACGTTACACCCGGATGCAATTGATGTTGACCGATGCCAGCGGCAAGGCGCAGATGGAACACATGACCTTGTTGAATATGTGCCGTCACAAGGATGCCATTGGGGCTGCGGCATTTTTGCGACAGCATATTCTGGGTGCCGAGGCCTCGTTGGAGGCATACTTCCGCAAGCAGCAGGCCAGTTGAGGGCGCCTTGAGTGTTGTTGGGGGAGTAGTCGGCGTGGCCGACCAGGCCCACCACACACGATGTGATGGGCCATGGGACTGCGGCAGCCGCGCCTGAGCTGGCTACTTATTTCTTTGCTGGCGCCTTCTTCGGCGTGTACATCACCCGTTCCAATGTCGAGTCGGCAATGGCATGCCAGCCATGCTGCAGCTTGCGGAATTTCAGCCATTCCACATAGATCTTCTTGAATTTCGGGTTTTTCTCGGCTTCTTCGTCGTACAGCTTGAATGCTTCTGCCTCTGCCGCCGCGAGGATATCGGCTGGGTATTGGCGCAGCTTCACGCCATTACCAAGTAACCGCACCAGTGCAGCCGGGTTTTTGGCGTCATATTCGGAAAGCATCACCAGATTGGCTTCGGCTGCCGCCACTTCGAATGCAGCCTGGAACTCCTTGGGTAGTTTGTTCCACTGATCGAGATTGACGTAGAACGAGACTTGGGGGCCCGGCTCCCACCAGCCTGGGTAGTAGTAGTTTTTGGCCACTTTGTAGAAGCCCAGCTTTTCGTCATCATAAGGGCCGACCCATTCGGCTGCATCGATGGTGCCTTTTTCCAGCGCAGGGTAGATATCACCACCTGCAATGGTTTGCGGCACCGCACCCAGGCGTGCCATGATCTCGCCGCCGATTCCTGGTATGCGCATCTTCTTGCCCTTCAGCTCGGCCAGAGATTTGATTTCGTCGCGGAACCATCCCCCCATCTGCGTGCCAGTGTTGCCACCCGGGAACTGCATGATGTTGTATTCCTTGAACAGCTCGCGCATCAGCTGCAGTCCTCCGCCAAAATACATCCAGGCGTTTTGCTGACGAGCGGTCAGGCCAAAGGGCATGGAGGTGTCGAAGGCAAAGGCCTTGTTCTTGCCGACATAGTAATAGCTGCAGGTGTGTCCGCACTCCACAGTGCCTTGCTGAACGGCGTCCATCACCTGCAGGCCGGGAACCAGCTCGCCACCTGCATAGACGCGGATCTGGAATTTGCCTTCGGTGATCTGTGCGACACGGTTGGCCAGGGTTTCGGCTGCGCCGTAGATGGTATCCAGGCTCTTGGGGAAGCTTGAAGCGAGCTTCCATTTCACTTGCGGCTCGGCTGCCATGGCTGGTGCAGAAACGGCTGCTGCCGCCAAACCGGCAGTGCCGGCCTTTTTCAGAAATGAACGACGTTCCACGTGTGGGCTCCTATGGATTGGAAATGGATTGGGGTCGTACCGCCTGGGCATTGCTGATACGGGCCAGGAACTGCAACAGCAAAACCCAGGTTCAATCAGGGCGTGTTTTTGGCTGCTTCCTCCATCAATGCAGATGCGGCATCTGGCTGTTCAGCCTGGTCCGGTGCTGGCGTGGTGGCTGGGTCAGGGTTGAGTTGGGTTGCATGGTCAGGGGCATCGGTGCTGGTATCGGGGGCTTGTTGGAACAATAGATCAGCGTTCTCACTGCCCTTGGCCGCAGCGGGATGGTGGCCGACCAGCTCCGGAAAGCTCAACACCAACGCAACCATGATGATCTGGATGCCGACAAATGGAATGGCGCCCCAGTAGATGTCCGTGGTCTTGATGGATTTGGGTGCGACTGAGCGCAGGTAAAACAGTGCGAACCCAAATGGTGGATGCATGAATGAAGTCTGCATGTTGACACCCAGCAGCACGCCAAACCACACCAGGTCAATTCCCAGTTTTTGTGCCACGGGCGCCAGCAGCGGTACCAGGATGAAGGCGATCTCGAAGAAATCGAGGAAGAAAGCCAACACGAATACCAGCAGATTGACTACGATCAGGAAGCCCAATTGACCGCCAGGGATGGTTTCCAGCAGCCCTTCGACCCACTGATCGCCATCTACGCCCAGAAAGGCGATACGGAACACCCGTGCGCCTATCAGGATGAACACCACAAAAGTGGATAGCTTGAGGGTGGATTCCATCGCCTGACGGGTCAGGCTCAGGTTCAGACGGCCATTCATCATCGCCAGGATCAGAGCCCCCACCGCGCCCATGGCGCCGCCCTCAGTAGGGGTGGCAATGCCGAGGAAGATGGTACCCAATACCAGAAAGATCAACACCAGTGGTGGCAATAGCGAGGTGCCGACCCGTAACAACAGCTTGCTACCTTTGAGTGTGCGCGCTTCGGGCGGGAGGGCAGGGGCAAAGTCAGGCTTGACCAGGCTGACCATGAATACATACAAGGCGTACAGACCGGTCAGCACCAGACCTGGAACCAGCGCACCCTCATACATATCCCCCACCGAAGTGCCGAGCTGATCTGCCAGTACGATCAGCACCAGGCTCGGCGGGATGATCTGCGCGAGTGTGCCAGATGCCGCAATGACCCCCGTTGCCAGCCGGGCATCATAGCCATAGCGCATCATGATAGGCAGTGAAATCAAACCCATGGAAATGACCGAAGCCGCGACCACGCCTGTGGTGGCGGCCAGCAGGGCGCCAACAAAGATCACCGCATAGGCGAGGCCGCCTCTGACGCGACCAAACAGCTGTCCGATGGTGTCGAGCATGTCCTCGGCCATGCCCGAGCGCTCCAATATCAATCCCATGAAGGTAAAGAAGGGGATCGCCAACAGCGTGTCGTTCTTCATGATATCGAACACCTGCTGGGGCAGAGCCTGCAGCAGGCTGGGCTGCAGCAGCCCCATGTTGATGCCGATGATGGCGAACAGCAACCCCACTGCGGATAGCGCAAATGCGACTGGATACCCTATCAGCAGGAAGACGATCAGCGACAAAAACATGATCGGAGCCATTGATGCATGGGTCATGATGCATCCCCTTGCGGGGCGTGGCTCTTTGAGTCTGCCGGGTTGGGGATGAGATCCTGCAGGAAGGCGATGCGTTTGATGATCTCAGAGCAGGCTTGCAGGATCAGCAGGCCAAACCCGGCGGGAATCAGCACCCACACTGGCCATCTGATCAAGCCGCCCGCATCGGGGGACATTTCGTTCGAGATGATGGCGCGAGTCACGAATGGCCAGCTGTAATACACAATCAGGCATGCCATGGGCAGCAGGAAAAAGATCGCTCCCAGGATATCGACCCAGGCCTGCTGACGCGGGCTCAGCCTGCCCACGATCACATCGATGCGGATGTGCTCGTTACGCAGCAAAGTGTAGGCGGCACCCAGCAGGAAAATCGCTGAAAACAGATACCACTGGATTTCCAGAAATGCATTCGAGCTGATATCGAAAGCCTTCCGGATGATGGCGTTGCCCGCGCTGATCAATACCACCATCAGCACCAGCCACATGGCAGATTTGCCAACGAACTCGGTCACGGCATCGATCCACCGTGAGAGCTGCAGCAGGAACTTCATGAAACGACTCCTCTAGCTTGATTTGGAACAGACACGGGGTTGTTCGGTAGGCACGTTGCGTAGCGGGTGTCATAGTCCATTCGGCAGCGGGCAGGGCCGACGGGGCGTCGCCCGTCATAGCGCAAGCTTCTTCTGTCGTGGATGACCGACACATCGCAAACATTCGTGCTCTTGTGCAAAGCGTGAGTTAAGCCATGGATGTCACCCATTACCTGCAACGCCCAGGCTGTGATCTCAGGTGTGGGTACAAGAAGTCGACCAACCTGGATGATCAATCGGGCCACGGTGAGGCAGTAGGTGTCACCGAGCTGCTTTGTCATTGTTATATTTTTGTCATTGTTATATTGAGTTGGCGCCTGCATTTGCGGGGCGGGACAGGCGACAACGGCATGCGTTTTATTACCGCCATTGCAAATAATACGTGGAGAGCGGTGATCAAAGCGCAGTTGCAAATGATCATACGCAAAAAGTGTGGCTTGGCAACAGTATTTTTCTTGTGGATTTCCGAAGTCATATATTCGGAAGTTTGATTTTCAAAATAAGATTTATTGCATATTGTTAATTTAAATATTCAAATCAATTCATTAGGTTTAATGCTGCAGCTGCAGTAATTTGCTGCAGTGCAAAAATGGCCTGTGGTTTTCCGAATGCCGATTGTGTGATTGATCGTAAAAGCGTGGCTGTGTAGTTCAAATCAAAGCAGGAGTGCTTGGTCGAGGCATTTATTGCCTAGAATGGTTAAATGCAAGGGTGAATGAGGTCGCCAAGTGATGGGGGAGCATCTGAGAGGTAACGTTTTGCAGCGTTGCGGGTGGTGGCTTCTTCTTCATCTTCTGATCAACCTGCTGAGCATGGGCTATGCGCATGCTTCAACTGTGGTATTGAACGATGCAGGAAAAGTGATCTCCTTGGGGCCGTCTTTGTCGGTCTATGTTGACCCGGCCAACCAGCTGCCGTTCGAAGCGGTCCGCAGCTTGCCACCCGAGGTGTGGCAACCTGTTCAGGACAATACCCCCAACTATGGCTACAGCGCAAAGGGGTATTGGTTTCGCACCCAGCTCAGGCTGCAACCGGGCTTGCCGCGCAATTGGCTGATCGAGGTCGGCTATCCGGTGCTTGATCATGTCGAGTGCTGGCTGATCCAGCAAGGCCGCATCGTTGCCCACTGGCATACGGGTGATGATGTGCCGTTTTCGCAGCGCCCGGTTTTTCACCGCAACTTTCTTTTCCCTATCGAGCTGACGCCTGACAGCGAGTACCAGCTGTGGCTGAATGTGTCGTCCCAAGGCACGGTGCAGCTCCCCATCACTTTGCAGACGCCTGCTCAGTTCATTGAGGTCGAGCAGGCTCGCCTACTGCCGCAAGCGATCTATTTTGGCATGCTGATCGTGCTGCTGATCTACAACGCCTTCATCTGGATCAGGATTCACGAACGTATCTATTTATATTACATCACCTATGTTGCGGCGATGTTGCTGGGCCAGATGGGTATTCAGGGGCTGGGTTACCAGTACCTGTGGTCAGGCAATATCTGGTGGCAGGATAAGTCGATGGCGGTCGTCACGGCGTCGTTTGTCACATTTGTCAGCTTGTTCACCGACGAATTCCTTCGTTTGTGGCTGAGTAAACCCTGGCTATCGAGGTTTTTGCGAGGCCAGGCTGGCTTGGCTGCCTTGATCGCCCTCGGCGCATTGTGGTTACCCTATGCCGTGATGATCCGGGTGGTTGTCATGTTGGCGTTGTTGGCGACAGTCGTTTCTTTGTTCTCTGGTTTGCTGAGCTTGAAGCAAGGCAGTCTGCCGGCCCGCTATTTTGTTGCCGCCTGGAGTTTGTTTCTGGGTGGGGTCTTGCTGTACGCCCTGCAGAAATATGGCCTGTTGCCACGGAATTGGATGACTGAATACGGCGTGCAATTGGGCTCGGTCTTTGAGGTGGTGGTGGTATCGATTGCGCTGGCTGATCGGATCAATCACGAGCGACGCAAGCGCTATCTTGCCCAGAAGACAGCCTTGGAGGAGGCGCGGCACCGGGCAGTGGCGGAATCGAGGCTGTTGTATCAATCCCTGCATGACAGGTTGACTGGCAACCCCAACCGGGTGCTGTTGGAACAGGCATCTGGCGCTATTCTGGACAGGGCGACGCAGTCAGGACAGTTGGCCGCCTTTCTGCTGATCAAATTTGCGCAGTTCCACGAAATCAACAATACATTGGGCCATCAGGCGGGTGATGGCTTGCTCAAGCTGGTGGCGGATCGGCTGGATCAGGCCGTGGGCAGGCTGCCTGGCATCGAGATGCTGGAGACGGGCTCGAATGGGGCTTTAGCACATATCGAGGGAGTCAGTTTTGCGGCATTGATGGTGGCGGCCAGTGAGGCGGACATCCTGCTGAGCGCCAAAGAACTCGCCAGAGCCATGCGGGAAACCGTGCTGTATCTGGACATGGCGATTGATATTCCAGTCATGATCGGCATCAGCCTGTACCCCGCCCATGCAAAGGACTTCGACAGCTTGCTGCGCTGCGCGGAGGTTGCGGTCGAGATGGTGGTGCACAGTGAGCACGATGTGGTGATCTATTCTGACAGTGGAAATCGCTACAGTGCGCGACGGCTGTCGATGATGGGGGAGTTGCGCCAGGCGATGCAAAGTGATGGCGAGCTGACGTTGTTCTACCAGCCCAAGCTGGATCTACATACCCGGCAGGTCGTTGGTGTCGAGGCGCTGTTGCGTTGGACGCATCCTGTACATGGCAATGTGCCACCTGACCAATTTGTTGTCATGGCTGAACACACCGGCTTGATCAAGCCCTTGACCCAATGGGTCTTACAGCGAGCATTGCGGCAGTTGCAGCATTGGCAGTCCCAGGGGCTGGCCTTGGGGATGGCGGTGAATATTTCAGCGCGCAATCTACGAGAGGCACAGTTTTGCGAACAGCTCCTGGCGCAGTTGCATGCCGTGCAGATCAGCCCGGATACACTGACGCTTGAGTTGACGGAAACGGCAGTGATGTGTGACCAGGAAGTGGCGCTACGGGTGCTGCGCCATATCCGGGAGGCGGGCGTGCAGATCGCGATGGATGATTTTGGTGTCGGGCATTCGTCGCTGTCATACCTGAGTCAACTGCCCATCTGTGAGCTGAAGATCGACAAGTCCTTCATCTTTGCGTTGGATCGTCAGCCGGATGACACCGCCATCGTGCGCACAACCATCAATATGGCCCATGACCTGGGGTTGAGGGTAGTGGCGGAGGGCATCGAGTCCGAGCAGGTCTGTGAGCGATTGCAGGCCCTGGGTTGTGATCTGGGCCAAGGCTATCATATTGCCCGGCCCATGCCCGCAGAGCAGTTGGTGGCTTGGTTGCGCACCGTCCGCACCGAGTCGTAGCCTGCACCAAGAGCTGCCCATCCCGCCTTGGTCGGGATGGGCGTGGCACCTGGTTCAAGGCTGGGGGCGGGCCTCGCACAGCTGTGTGATCAAGGCAGCCAATGACATCCTGCCCAGGTCGATGCCTTCCCGTGTGCGGACGGCGACTTGCCCGGTTGCCTTTTCCTGATCACCCACGATCACCAGATAGGGCACTTTCTCCAGCGTTTTTTCACGTATCTTGAAGCCAATCTTCTCATTGCGCAGATCCAGCTCGGCCCGACATCCGGCAGCCTTGAGCATCGCCCATTGCTGCCGAGCGTAGTCCGCCTGGTGTTCGCTGATGGTCAGAACGGCGACCTGCACCGGTGCCAGCCATGCGGGCAGGGCACCGGCATGGTGTTCAAGCAGGATGCCGATGAAACGTTCCAGCGAGCCAAACAGGGCACGGTGCAGCATCACAGGGCGCTGCTTGTTGCCATCCTCGGCCACATAGTGCACATCAAAGCGCTCTGGCAGATTGAGATCCACCTGCAGCGTACCGCACTGCCACGCCCGGCCAATGGCGTCTTTCAGTATGAATTCCAGCTTGGGGCCGTAGAATGCACCCTCGCCAGGGCTCAGCGAATAAGGCAGGCTGAGCGAGCCCAATGCACTGGACAATGCAGCCTCCAGCCTGTCCCATAGCTGATCATCACCGATCCGGTTGGCCGGGCGAGTGGAAAGCCTGATGACCACATCCGCAAAGCCGAAGCCCTGGTAAATGGCCAATATCAGGCGGATCACCTGCCGGCACTCTGCCTCCATCTGTGGCAAGGTGCAAAAAATGTGTGCGTCATCCTGCGTGAAGTGGCGCACCCGCATCAGGCCATGTAGCGCTCCAGAAGGCTCGTAGCGATGCACCTTGCCGAATTCTGCCATTCGTAACGGCAGCTCGCGATAGCTGCGCAGGCCATGTGCGAACAACGAGATCGCACCGGGGCAATTCATCGGCTTGAGTGCAAACACGCGGGCGTCGTCGGTTTGTGTCGTGAACATATGGTCCCGATAGTTATGCCAGTGGCCCGAGATCTCCCACAACGAGCGATCCATGACATCGGGCGTGTTCACCTCGACATAGCCCTCGGCATCGTGCCGCTGCCGCATGTAGGCCAGCAGCTGCTGGAACACCGTCCAGCCTTTGGGGTGCCAGAACACTGCGCCTGGCGCATTGTCCTGAAAATGAAACCAATCCAGCTTGGCACCGAGTTTGCGATGATCCCGCTTGGCGGCTTCGGCCTGCTGGTGCAGGTAGGCATCCAATGCGGCCTGGCTGGGCCAGCAGGTGCCGTAGATGCGCTGCAGCATCGGATTGCGGGCATCGCCCCGCCAATAGGCACCTGCCACATGCAGCAATTTGAAGGCACCTATCCGGCCAGTCGAGGGCAGATGTGGGCCCCGGCACAGGTCTGCGAACCCGCCTTGCTGGTACAGCGTCAGCACCTCGTCAGCTGGCAGATCGGCAATGATGGCCTGTTTGTAGGGCTCCCTCTGCTCGCCAAAAAAAGCCAGAGCAGCCTCTCGTGACAATTCATGGCGGTGGATGGGCAAGTCCTCTTCAATCAGCTGCCGCATGCGGGCCTCGATCATGTCCAGATCAGCCATTGAAAACGGATGCTCACAGGCAAAATCGTAATGGAAGCCATCCTCGATGACCGGCCCAATGGCAAGTTGAGCGGCGGGGAAAAGCTGTTTGACCGCCATGGCCAACAAATGGGCGCACGAGTGGCGCATCAGCGGCAACGCCGCAGGGTGTGCTGCGGTGACGATGTCAACCGAGGCATCGTGATGGATGACCTGGCTGAGATCGACCAGCTGGCCGTCCACCAGGCCTGCCAAGGCTGCCTGCGCCAATTGCGGGGCGATGGCCTGGGCGATTTCGAATACGCTTGGTGCATGCTCGAATGACTGCACCGATTGGTCGGGTAAAGATATGGATGACATGGGGTTCTCCTGATCGGGTGATGTCCTGGCTGACTCACAGGATTCACACTCGATCACCGGAGGCAGCCATGTGGGTGGCTACCTCTGCACGCGCTAGGTAGCCGTGGAGGTGGTGGTCGTGGTGGTGAAGACGAACTGAACCGCGCATTGCAGCAGATCTGCAATGTGTTGCTGGCAAAGGCGCGAGTGCGCTTGGTGCGGAAAGCGGTTCATGTTTTTCAGCCTAGCACGAGCGTATCGGGCACTGCAACCTTGCCCGAGAAGCATCGCATGCGGTCAACACGACCATGGATGGTCGATGTAGGGTAAGGGTTGCTTCACAAATGGCGTGGTTATAGGCACCATGTCAACGGAATAATGGCGCATTTGCGCGGATGCCATTCATCCCTGATATCCTGAATGGCGCTGAGTCGAGATCATCGCAGTCAAACCATCAAACTTGTCATGAATCTATGGAAAAACGCTGAACCATGAGCGAAATACAGTCCCCTGCCGCCCCTCCACCAACCTTGGAAGACGTCGCCGCATTGGCTGGTGTGTCCACCAGCACCGTGTCGCGTTTCCTGAGCGGGGCGGTGCCTGTCTCCGAGCCACGCAGCAAGCGGATACAAGCAGCCATCGATGCGTTGCAATTCACACCCAATCTACTGGCGCAAAGCCTGAAAAAAGGGCGGGCCATGACCATTGGCGTGATTGCACACAATATGACCAGCCAGTACTTTTCGACCATCCTCACCCATATCGAGCATGCATTGGGAGAGGCGGGCTACGCACTGCTGATTGTCACTGGGCATTGGTCTGAAACCATTGAGGCGCAACGGATTGCACTACTGACGGCTCGCCGGGTCGATGGCATCATCTTGCTGGAGGGGCGGCTGCCTGACGAGCAGATTCTGCACCACGCCCGTAAGACACCAATTGTCGTGACCGGGCGACAGCTGGTGGGTGAGCAGGTCTATGGCTTCAAGTTGGACCACCGGGCCGGTGCGCTGCTGGCCGTAGAGCATCTATTGCAACAGGGGCATCGGCGGATCGCCTACATCGATGGCCCGCCAGGGCATGGGGATGCCACAGCCAGACTGAGCGGTTACCAACAGGCACTTGCCCAATATGGTGTGCCGTTTGACCCAGATCTGGTGGCGTGCGGCAATTTCCAGCAAGCGGATGGCCATGCTGCGACAACGCGGCTATTGAGCCAGGGCAGGGCTTTCACGGCCTTGTTTGCAGCCAATGACGAAAGTGCGTTTGGGGCTCGCCTGGCTTTGTTCGAGCAGGGTTTTCGAGTGCCAGATGACATTTCGGTCGTTGGCTTTGATGATATCCCTGGTGCCGCCTTCACCACTCCACCGTTGACAACGGTTCGCCAGCCACTGGCGGAAATCGGGGCCGCAGCGGCCAACGCGATGCTTGGTTTGTTGTCCAAACGCCCGATTGCAATCGACATTCCGCCATTTGGTCTGCAGGTACGGCGCTCAACCAAGCTTTGTCTTGCATCGTGAATCCCCGACCACCACCTTGTTGCGCGGTGGTGCTGGTGATCAAGTTTGTGGGCGAGGGGCTTGAAATATCATATATTGCCGCAATTAATTGTCTCTGAATCTGACACGAAGTGCAGTATATGAATCCAACTCAACCACACCCCTGCATCAAGCAGACGGTGGATCTGCCAATTCTGGGTGGTAACGTCATCGCCAAACTCAGTAGTTTTGACAACCTGAGTGATGGGCGTGAGCACATCGCCCTGCGACTGGGGCCGATGTCCGATGCAGTGCCATTGGTCAGGCTCCACTCGGAGTGTTTGACCGGGGACGTATTCGGCTCGCAGCGCTGTGACTGTGGCCAGCAACTGACCGAAGCGCTGTATCGGCTGAACGCCAGTGGCGGCATTCTGCTCTATCTGCGGCAAGAGGGGAGGGGCATTGGTCTGTATTCGAAGATCGATGCCTATGCCTTGCAAGCAGCAGGGATGGATACCTATGCCGCCAATCGTGCTTTGAATTTTGCAGATGATGAGCGCGATTACCGTTGTGCAGCAGAAATGCTGCAAGCGATGGGGGTCAGTGCCATCCGTTTGTTGTCCAATAATCCAGACAAGGCGCGGCAGCTGACCGCCCTGGGCATTACCGTGGTCGAGCGCCTGCCGACCGGTGTGTATGCAAACCAACACAATCATCCCTACCTGCAAGCCAAGCGGGTGTATACCGATCATCAGCTTGAGTTGGGTGCTGATCCTGGCTTTGATGCGTGAACTCAATCATCGGGAGTCTTGGCTACGGGGCGGTTGCCCGCGAACTGCCAATCATAGAAAGCCCAGGTTGGAGGTGGCGAAGCGCCCGATGTTGGGCAATACCAAGGGCAGGTCACTATCCGCCACCCCCAGCCAGCGGCCAAGCGTAGCGGCATACTGATCCACCGCGATACTTGGCAGCAGGCGGCCCGAGCCGACATCTTCCGCAGTCCCGAATTGGCTGATCGGCATCGTCCCTACAATCTGTTTGCCTTTCACTGCACCCCCCACCACGAACTGATGACTGCCCCAGCCATGGTCTGAGCCATCGCCATTGCTGGCCAGGGTTCGGCCAAAATCTGATGCGGTGAACAGCGTGACCTGATTGGCCAGGCCCAGCTGTACCGTGGCGTTGTAGAAATACTCGACTGCCTGTGCCAGTGTATTGTGCAAGCCCGCCTGCGTGGCCAATTGATTGTCGTGTGTATCAAAGCCGCCGAGGCTGACGAAAAAGACCTGCCGTTTGACACCAACGCTCTGGTTGATGCCGATCATCCGTGCCACGATCTGCAACTGCTGGGCCAAACGGTTACTGGCGAGATTGGCGCTGAGAGCCACCCTGGCATCGCTGGCGGGCAGCCCGGCCAATGCGGCATTCAGGGTGTTGAATGCATCGATTGATCGTTGTGTGATCCGATTGTGCTCATCTTGCAGCAGATGGCTTCGCGATTGCGTGATCAGTGCACGGAGTGCCTGACTGCCCGGCGTGCTGCCATACAAGGTGGTATTGAGGCTATTGATGCCGACGGGCCCGCTGCTGCCGATCTGGTACTGTTTGACCTTCTGGCCAGACAAAAATACGGCATTGGAAGCGGCAGAAACCGCTGTGAATTGCGCAGCCGTGTTCTGGCTCATCAACAGATCACCCATGCGCCCACCCCAGCCGATACGCGCACCTTCGGGTGACAGCGCCTGCCAGATGGCTTGTTGATCATTATGAGAGAACAGTTTAGGTGGTACCGGCACCTTGCCGGATCGATACTCGGCGGCATTGGCGATGGGGGCCACCAGTGTGCCGACATTGGCGACCACGGCGGCCTTGCCTTGTTCAAACAGCTTTTGCAGTGGCGCCAGCTCCGCAGGCACGGCAAATTGCCGGCCATCGGTGAGATTGCTGGCGTTCAACTGCTGCAGGCTGGCCAATGGCAAGGCCAGTGGGGAACGAGCGTTGCTATAGCCTTGGTAGGATGCGGCATCAAACGGAATGACCGTATTGTAATGATCGTTGCCACCGAGCAGAAACAGGCAGACCAGGGCGCGGTATTCGTCCGCCCCCGCTGCTGCAGCGTTGCCCATGGCAGCCAGATTCAAACCAAAGGGCGCAGCGGCGCCCAGGGCGCCAAGGGCCCCCAATTGACGTAGAAAGGCGCGACGAGATGCGTGATGCGTAGTCATGTTCTTTTCCTTGGCGGGTGATCAGCGCTGAATCAGGTAGTCTGATGAAACCATCACAAGATAGATGGCAGTCTGGACGCGATTGCGACGGGCTGTCGCAGCTTTATTGGCGTCAGCCGGGATGCTGATGGCAGCAATGGCGTCACGGATCAATTGCCGATTGCCAGCGTCAAGGCTGCCATAGCTCAGCATCAATTCCACCCGGCTGACCAGGGCATCGGCATTGTCTGCCAATGACAGCTCTGTGGCGTAATCTGGCGCGATATCCCGCACCCCGTTGGTCGAGGTGCCCACGCCTCTGGCGACGACATCCTGCATCAGGTTGTAGTACCCAACGACCGAGGTTTCATGGGCGATCTGGAATTCAGGTGCAACCATGTTTTGATCTGCGATGGTGGTGCCAGCGGGCACATAACCAGGCCGGAAGAAATTGAAAACCGACGGAGAGCGCAATGGCGTCTGCCCCAGGGATGAAGTCGGGCTGTCGGTATTGCCAATCAGATAGCGCCCGCTGGCTGATGGTTTGCCAAAGGCTCGCATCCAGTTTGCCAAGCGGACGACCGGCTCGCGGAGCTTGCCGCCGGTGGATGTGTCCATTAGCTTCAGGTCGCGTGCATCGTGGTCGAGCAAAATGGCCTGGATCACGGCTTTCATGTCGCCGCGTACACCTTGCCCATTGTTGGCAAAGACGGCAGCCACCCGTTGCACATAGGCAGGGCTGGGGTTGCTGGTGACCAACCGTTGAATCAGTTGCCTGGAGATGAACGGCCCAGTATTGGGGTGATTGAAGAGATGATCCAAGGCCAGTTTCAGGCTGTCCTTACCTGTGGTGCCCGCTGGGATGGTCAGCCCCAAGAACCGTTTTTCTGTGGTGGAGTGGAATTTGGGGTAGTTCTGCATCGGCAGGATGTCCCGATTGGGATCGATGTCGCCACCAAAGAAGCGTTTGTCCGATTGATCCGGCCCGCCCCAGCTCCACCCGGTGAATACCTTGGCCAAACCCGTGACATCTTCATTGCTGTAGGTTTCAATCGGCTTGCCGTTGGCCAATTTGACGGTGCCATCCGGGTTGAGCTCGTACAGGCCGATGGAGAACAGCTGCATGATCTCCCGGGCGTAGTTCTCATCTGGCACGCGGCCACTGGTGGCGTCTTCCTTACGGTTGCGTAGGTGGGATAGGTAGAGCCCCATCATCGGGTTGAGCGAGACGGCTTCCAGCAGCTCACGATAGTTGCCAAATGCGTGCTTGCCCAGCAAGTCCAGATAGGCGGCCACCCCGCGTGGGTATTCAGCTGGCGCGCCATCCACGCTGACGACGAACAATTCCGACAAGGCAAATGCCACACGTTGCCGTAGCTGATCCTGGCCCGCGGCTGCCTGCTTCCAGAAACTCTCATGCACCATGCTGGAGGTGGCTTTGTTACCCGCTGCAATCTGCTGATCGACATAGAGCTGATGTGCATTGCTGGCTGACATGGCGAATTGTTGGTCGAGCCAGCTTGTGTAGCCTTGTGGCGCAAGGCGCTCGATATCGCCGGGCTGGGGGCCGAAACTGGCTTGGGCCAGGAAGCGTGATGCTTCCGTCTGGGAGACAGGGCTGGGCGTGCTGGTTGGCGGTGGTGTGGTCGCGCCGGTGCTGCCGTTACTCCCGCCGCCCCCACCGCAGCCGGGCAGCAGCAGTGGCATGGTTGCCAGCAGGCAGACTGATAACATGTGTGTCCAGTGATGCTTTTTCTGCTTCATGCAGCTGTCTCCATGTATTGCAGCCCTTGGGTGCGGAATCAAAGGCATGGTCAGCCTGACCACATTGGGCATAGAGCCGTTGTCAGGTTGAATATTAGATAATGGTTAAATTTGGATTGTGTAATTTGAAGACATATTTTTCGGAACAAGGGAATGACAAACCAGCTTGGTCGGACAAATGGTGTGCTGTGCCGGATGGGTGACCAAGCGAGCAGAAATTGTCACATTCGGACAATTTCAAGTTGATGTTTTTATTTGTTTTGTTTCATGAGGCTAGGTGCCGTAGGTGACCAAATTGAGCAGAGGGTCTGACAACCCGAGCGCTGGTAGAGGATGAGCAAGCGTTTTTCATGTGTTTACTAAACGAGAGAAACATTGTTTTTGCAATTGACCTATTGATCTGAATGTTGAAGATCAACATCATGGGCGATCATGATTTCAGTTTGTCTGTTTTACTAAACTGACAAGCTCGTATTGGAGAGGCGACAAAGCAGGCATGGTCACTTTACGTGATATTGCGCACATGGCGGGATGTTCTGTTGGTACGGTGTCACGTGCGCTGAAGCAGCAGGCAGGTTTGACTGAGCAGACAAGGCAGCAGGTGATGGCGGTTGCCGAGCGACTGGGCTATGACACCACCCGTCTGCGGCATCGCAAGGTCAATCGGCTGGCTTTCTTGTTGCACCGGCAGCACAGCTCGCTGGCCCAGAACCCTTTTTTCTCCCCGGTTCTCTCTGGTGTGGAGGCTGCCTGCCGCGAGGCAGGGATTGTCCCGTCAGTATTGACCTTGGACCCAGGCGAGCCGATCCGCGAGCGCTTGCAGCTGCATGATCCGGATGTGCTGTTGTGTGCGGGTTATATCGAGCCCGAGGTGTTGGCAACTTTGCAGACAACCGGCAAACCGCTGGTGCTGGTCGATGCCTGGGCGCGCGATCTGCCCAGCATCAATGCCGATCACTATGATGGTGCTCGGCAGGCGGTCAGCCATCTGCTCCAGACCGGTTGTCGGCGGGTCGCCATGCTGGCGGGCTCGCTGGCGCATTACAGCATCCGTGAGCGAGTGCGGGGCTATCGAAAGGCTTTGTTCGATGCGCGTGTGTTGGCTGATCCGGATCTGGAGATCGTGCTGGAGCCGTCCGCCAATCCTGCCGAATCGGCCATGGTGGCGATGCAGCAGCTGATGTCGCGCCCAGACAGGCCGGACGCCATTTTTGCCTACAACGACACGACCGCGCTGGCGTGTTTGCATGCTTGCCAGTTGGCAAGGCTGCGTGTGCCAGAGGATGTGTCGGTGGTCGGCTTTGACGACATCTTGCAGGCCAGTCATGCCAGCCCGGCACTGACCACGTTGCGTGTGGACAAGGAAAAGCTGGGTCGGGCAGGGGTGAGTTGGTTGCTGTCCGGGCAGGCTGACGTTGAGCACAGGATATTGCCGGTGGAGCTGGTGTGCCGCAGCAGTACGCGGTCGGTCGCTTCGCCGGTGGTGGGTGGTTGAATGGGTACATCGTCTTGCTTGGCTGATGCGAGCCGTGGCAGCCGCACTGTCGCCACCCCGGTCTGCCCCGCACTGGTTGTGGTGGCGTGATGGTATTGAATTCAGATGGAGTAACAGGATGACAACGTTCCCCGATTTCCGTAATCCGCAAACTTTGTTGAGCCATGTGCGCCAGACCATGGCGTTTTATCACCCTCGTGCTATTGATCCGACTGGCGGCTGTTATCACTACTTTCTGGATGACGGCACGATCTACGACGCACATACCCGCCACCTGGTCAGTAGTACCCGCATGGTGTTCAACTATGCGATGGCTTACCGGCAATTCAAGGAGCCGGCCTATCTGGCGGGCGCCCGTCAGGCAGTGGCATTCGTGCGGGATGTGCACCGCAACCCCGAAACCGGGGGCTATGCATGGGTGCTGGATTGGCGTAATGGCGAAAAGACTGTCAAAGATGGTACCAATCACTGCTACGGGCTGGCTTTTGTCGTGTTGGCCTATGCACAGGCGATCCTGGCTGGGCTGACAGAGGCCAAAGCCTGGCTGGAGGAAACCTATGACCTGATGGAGCGTCGCTTCTGGGATGCACAGGCGGGCCTGTATGCAGATGAAGCCGCTGCGGATTGGTCTGAGTTGTCTGCCTACCGGGGGCAGAATGCCAACATGCACACCTGTGAAGCCATGCTCACGGCCTTTGAGGCAACAGGAGACGTGAAATACCTGCATCGGGCCGAGCAGCTTGCACGCCATATCACGGTGCGCCAGGCATCGCTGGCCAATGATCTGGTCTGGGAGCACTATCGCCCAGATTGGTCGGTGGATTGGGACTACAACCGCGATGACAAGACCAACATCTTCCGTCCCTGGGGCTACCAGCCAGGGCATTTGACCGAGTGGGCTAAATTGCTGCTGATCATGCGCCGCCATGCCGGGCTGCTGCAAGGGCCTGCTGACTGGTTGCTGCCCAAGGCCCAGGCGTTGTTTGACGCAGCTGTGCAGTCTGCATGGGATCACGAGCACGGTGGTCTTTATTATGGCTTTGCGCCAGATGGCAGCATTTGTGACGAGGACAAGTATTTCTGGGTGCAAGCGGAAAGCCTGGCCGCCGCAGCGCTGCTGGCTGATGCCACGGCTGACGAGCGGTACTGGCAATGGTATCAGCGCTTGTGGGAATACAGCTGGGCGCACCTGATCGATCACCAACATGGTGCGTGGTACCGCATTCTGCGGCGTGACAATACCGCCTACAGCAATGAGAAAAGCCCTGCGGGCAAAACGGACTACCACACCATGGGCGCGTGCTATGAAGTGCTGAGCGTGCTGCCAGCCACCCAGGTGGCATGAAATGACAGATTCGCTTCCGCAATTCGTCAGCTTTGGTGAAGCGCTGACCGACATGATCCGCGATGGTGGCGACCATTGGTTGGCCAAGCCTGGCGGTGCTCCCTGGAACGTTGCCAGGGTGATGGCCAGCCTGGGCGTCCCGTCGGCGTTCGGTGGCGCCATCAGTCATGATGTATTCGGTGACACCCTTTGGTTGGCCAGCCAGCAGGCCGGACTGGATATGCGCTTCATCCAGCGTGTCAAGGCATCACCGCTGTTGGCGATGGTGTATCAACTGAGCCCGCCGCGATATTTCTTCATTGGTGATGACAGCGCTGACTTGCATTTCGATGTGGCACAGCTGCCTGCATCCTGGGCGGATCAGGTTCATTGGGCCATGTTCGGGGGCATCAGCCTGGCACGCGAGCCACTGGCAAGCCATCTGCTGCAGCTGGCCAGCCAGTTGAAAGCACAGGGCGTTCGTATCGCCTATGATCCGAATTTCAGAGCTGCCATGGACGAGCGCTATGACCCGACTCTACGCAAAATGGTGGAGCTGGCCGATGTGATCAAAGTATCGGATGAAGACCTGGCCGGTCTGTTCCGCACGCAGGATCTGTCAACGGCATTGGCGACGATACGCAGCTGGCATCCAGACGCGCTGTTTTTCTACACCCAGGGGGCGGAAGGGGCCACATTGTATGCACAGCAATCCAGCTGGCAGGCCAGGCCGCCAGAGATCGAGGTCATCGACACCGTGGGGGCGGGGGACGCCAGCATTGGCGGATTGATCCATAGCTTGATGCAGCACCCCGCCGCTGATATGCCCACCCACCTGCGGTACGCCATGGGTGCTGGTGCGGGGGCCTGCATGGCAGCGGGTGCAACTCCGCCTACGATTCAGCAGATTCAGCAGCTGGCTGCTCGGGTGGTGGTCAAGTCCGGCGGGTAGGGGGGATGGTGGCAGTGGTGTGACAGCCATCAGGTCGGATGCCAAATGAAAAAGCGGTGCTGGATGCACCGCTTTTTTTACTGGGTACTGCTTACTGCTTGAATGCTTCGATCTGGATGGTGAATTTCACCTCATCACCGATGTTCGGGACATAGGCATTCATGCCGAAATCGGTACGCTTGAGTGCGCCTGTTGCATTGGCGCCACATGCCATTTTCTTCGCCATTGGGTGCTCTTTGCACACAAAGGCATCTACTGTCAGGCTGACAGGCTTGGTGACGCCCAACAGGGTCAGGTTGCCATCGAGCTTGGTGAGCTTGTCGCCATCAAAGGTGGCTTTGGTTGATTTGAAGTCGATGCTAGGGAATTTGCCGACATTGAAGAAATCTTCGTTCTTCACATGATCGTCACGCTTTTTCCAGCCAGAAGACAATGAGCCCACATCGATTTTGGCCTCGACCGAAGCAGTCTTCGCTTCCTTGTCCAGGACGATCTTGGCGTCAACTTTGTCAAACCGGGCATACTGGGTGGATAGGCCCAGGTGGCTGATCTGGAAATTGACATAGGTATGGCTGACATCGTTGATGTAGGTTTCCGGTGCAGCGTGGGCGGCTTGGGCCAGTGCACCGACAGCGG
Source organism: Chitinivorax tropicus (assembly GCF_014202905.1). Taxonomy (NCBI): domain Bacteria; kingdom Pseudomonadati; phylum Pseudomonadota; class Betaproteobacteria; genus Chitinivorax; species Chitinivorax tropicus. The sequence goes on from NZ_JACHHY010000013.1 coordinate 29,388, forward strand.
TCAGGGCGAGCAAGGTTTTTTTCATGGGTGACTCCTGGTGATATCAGTTTTCATGACGTTTTTTTGGCAAGTGCCAGCTTGAACTTCACTTGAACATCATTGGAAAGGGAGGCCTCGTCAGCCCAATCGCCCTCGCCAATCTTGAAAGCCAGCCGCTGAATGGTGACTGTGCCCTCGGTTGTGAAGCCACCGGCTTCCGGCTTCACGGTAAATGGTGCATGGATGTCCCGGCTGATGCCCTTGATGGTGAGCTTGCCGCTCACCTGGTAGCGATTGTTTCCCAATGGCTTGAAGCCACTGGCCACAAACCGGGCTTGGGGGAATGCCGCAATATTGAAAAAGGTTTTACCTTTGGCTTCGGTTTCACCTTCCGGGCTGCCCAGGTCAATGCTGCCGAGATCGATCTGCAGGTCGGCCTTGCCTGCCTCTGGCTTGGCCGGGTCAAAGTCAAAGGTACCGGTGAATTTTTTGAAGGTGCCTTCGACCGGTACATTCATCTGTTTGAAACCGAAACGGATCTCGCTCTTGGCGGGAATCAGTGGCGTATCGGCCTGGGCAGCTGGGATGAGGCTGGCCGCCAATACAGCCATCAGTAGGCTGGAAAAACGCATGGAGTGTTCCTTTGTCAGTCTATCGGGCGTGTCAGGCTTTATTGCGTAGCCAGGGCACCATCCGTGTCAAGATATCGTCGCGGTCGATATAGTGGTGTTTCAGCGCAGCGCCCACATGGGCCAGCAAGATCAGCGCCAAGCCGTTGTTCAGCCATTCATGGGTTTCTTCGAACAGCTCACCCAGTTCAGCATCTTTGCCGACCAGCTCGGGCATGGTGAACAGACCAAGGTAGACCACCGGGAAGCCTTTGGCCGAACTCATCAACCAACCGGACAGCGGGATCGCCAGCATCAACAGATACAACAGATGGTGTGCGCCGTTGGCTGCCATGCGTTGCCAGGCGGGCATATGGGCGGGCAGGGCTGGTGCGCCTTTCACCAGGCGGTACGCCAGCCGGATGATGGCCAGACCGAAAATGGTCATGCCGGCCCATTTATGGTACGAAATCAGCTGGAGTTTGGCTGGTGACAGTGACATCGATTCGATGACATTGCCGACCACCCAGGCGCCGATGATCATAATGGCGATCAGCCAGTGCAACGAGACTTGCAGGCCGTCGTAACGGTCGGGGGTTTTCATGATGGATCTTTTTCCTCTTGGATAAATGCTTCACGAAGGCGGATCAGCATGTTCTGAATGGCACTCAGTTCATCATCGGTGAAGCTGGCGAAGCCCTGCCTGATAAAGGCCAAATGTGCCGGGAAGACCTGTTCGAACAACTGCTCACCTGCCGGTGTCAGCTTTACAAACACGCTTCGTCGATCATGTAAGGCAGTTTCCCGCTCTACCAGAGCTTTGCTTTCCAGGCGGTCGATGACACCGGTGAGTGTTCCTTTGGTGATCAAGGTCTTTTCACCCAGCTCACCACAGCACATGCCGGGTGTGTTGCCCAGCGTGGCAATGATATCGAACTGAGCCGACGTGAGTCCCAGGCTTCGGATATGTCGTCCGGAATGCAATTCGAATGCCTGATAGCAGCGAGCAAGCTCACGTAGTACCGGGAGGAAACGCTCTTTAACCATAATGTGCCATTGTTGATGATGCTGCGATATTAGTTTCGATTAGGACAAATTGAAATCGAGAAGTTCCGAGTAACTTGTTCAAAAAATAAGAAATGGTAGTACCCATCGGCATCACTTCGTGAAAAAGCCGTCTGATCAAGGACGGCTGGTTGGTGATTTCCGCTGGATGACGGCGCCAGGGGTATGCCATCACTATGGTGGGGGCATTTGTTATATGAGTAAATCAGATTTCCTGAATGCAGGTGATGGTCATAGTCTGGTTGTGCAGGCGGCAATCTGCGATATTGCCATGCGGGCTGATCTCGCCATTTGAATAGAACCCTGTCAGGATGCTCTGTGCATGCAGGACATCCGTCACGGCCTCCAGCTCTTCCTCGACGCGATCACCCATCACCAGTTTGCGCCCCACGCAGCTGATCAGAATCGACAGGCTGGCCTGGTTGTGTTGCGCCTCCTGCCAGGCTGCTTCTGCGGCGGCCTGTGCGCCATCCACCAGGGCATCGGTGCTGGCGTGCATCAGGCGCAGTTGGCTGCCTAACTCGACATCACCTGCCAGAACCAGGCTGCCGGCGGATTCATCAATGCCCAGGATGGTGCGGATCAGGCCGGTTTCGGTGGAGCCGTCACCCAGGATGGCAAAGGGGAAGAGCAGACCCGAACCCGGTAGATCCTTGGCGTAGTCCCCCAGGTATTCTTTGTAAATGGCCAATGCTGACTTGCCGTCCAGCTCGAACAGGACATTGCCGTCGCAACGGGTGACCTTGCGGATCGGGCCAAAGGGCTGCCAGCCACCGAAGCTGCCGTGGTAGAGTTTGATCGATTGGCCGTGAAAGCCGATGCCAACCAGTTGCCGGGTTGAAATCCGGTCATCCAGCAGTGTCCAGGTCTGTTGAAACGCGCCGTTGTCACCCGCGAGGCCGCCGGTGATCTGGATTTCATTGCCCAGGGCCTGTTTCAAGCCAGCGATCATGGCGCTGCCATTGATGGCAACCCCTTGCCCCAGCACGAACACGGCATGCAGATCCGGGCGCTTGAGCGCCTCGCCCAGGCGCTGGCCTGCCGCTTGGGAGTCCTGCATATCGCCCATATCGACCGCCGCCAGTGAGAAGTCCGGGTGATCGAAGTGGACAGCAGTGAGCGTCAGGCTGTCGGTTTCGACATATTGCTGGGCAATTTCGCCTGCGGTCGAGCAGCCCATCACCCGTGTGCCAGGCAAGGCGGCGCGGATCGGGGCAAGCCAACTCGGGTCTTGCCAACGCCCCGCCCCACCGAACACCAGCAGCCATTGCGGTGCGATCTGGGCCAGCTGGCTCAGTTGGGCTGCTTCGGGTTGTTGGCCATCGGGTACGACAATCTGTAGCAATTGCATGGGTACCTCCAAGTGAAGTGGTCGCAATCCTGGTGCTATCGGTATGGTGTCGGCAGAGCCGTATACCAAAGATGGTTTTGGCCTCCTGGTGGGACTGCCGACGACGTTACAATCGATCCTGTAGCCGGATGCGGACTTCGTTGATTGCCTCCCACGAGTCAAAGAACGCATCCAGACATGCCGGATCGAAATGCTGGCCACGTTGGGCCTTCAGAAAATCCAGCGCCTGCTCCAAGGGCCATGCTTTTTTATAGGGCCGCTCAGACATCAGTGCGTCGAACACATCGGCTACGGCAACAATGCGGCCAACCTGCGGAATATCCTCGCCTTTGAGCATGTTGGGGTAGCCGGAACCATCGTATTTCTCATGATGGGTCAACGCAATGATCGCCCCCATCTGCAATAAGGGGGACTGGCTGCCATGCAGGATGTCGTGTCCATACTGCGCGTGCTTGCGCATGATTTCAAGCTCCTGGTCATCCAGCCGACCAGGTTTCAGCAGAATCTGATCTGGAATGCCGACCTTGCCAACATCATGCATGGGTGCTGAGGCCAGGATCAGCTCCTGTTCGATGGCGCTCCAGCCCAGCTTGCGGGCGATCAGTTGAGAGTAGAGGGCCATCCGCTGGATGTGCGCACCGGTTTCCGGGTCACGGAATTCCGCAGCGCGGGTCAGGCGTAGGATGGTTTCCTGTTCTCCCCGCTTGATTTCCAATGTGGCTTTATGGACTTCCTCCGCAAGCCAGGCCGCCCGATCATTCAGTGCCTTCTGGCTGCGGCGCAGCGCCAGCATGTTACGGGCGCGGGCCAGGAATTCCTTGTTGTCGATCGGCTTGGTCAGAAAGTCATTTGCCCCCACGTCGAGCGCTTTGTAACGTACCTCGTTATCGTTGTTGGCTGTCACCATCAACACAGGGATATCCTGTTTCTCAGGGGCGGCTCGGAATCGCTCGATGAATTCGAGGCCATCAGGGGAGGGCATCATGTAATCGACGACAATCAGATCCGGGTCGTTGTCGATGCACCATTGCAGCGCTTCAGCGGATTGCTCGAACAGAAGCGCTTCCGCATCATCGAGTCGTTTGATCAGGTGCTGCATCAACGTCAGATTGATGCGGGTATCGTCCACCACAATCACCTTCATGCATTGACTCCATTCTGCGCAATGGCGGCGCATTGCCTTAGTAGCGGTAGCACATCATCCAACTCAGATTTCAGTTGCTGCATGGTGTCATGTGCAACAGCCCAGTCAGTCGGGTTGCTGCCAAATGCTTCTAGGCTTTGTGCCAGCTTGGCGACGCCGTTCAGCCCGAAATTCACCACCATTCCCTTGAGTGTGTGGGCTGCGCGCATCACCTTGTCGCTTGACTTGTCGTCCAATGCGTTCTGTAGCGTGTTGACATACTCATGGTAGTCACTGAGAAACAAGCTTGCCAGTTGCGCGAACAACACCTCATCCCCCCCCATGCGGGCTACCGCTTCGGCAAAGATCGGGTGCATTGTCGGGGTGATGGGGGTGTCGGGCTCTGGCTGTGAATGTTGCGGGAGGGCCAGCATCCGCTGAATGGCTTCGATCAGCAGCTGTTGCTGGATGGGCTTGGTGAGATAGTCATCCATACCGGCCTGCAGGCATTGCTCCCGGTCCCCCTGCATCGCCCGGGCGGTCATGGCGATGATCGGCGTGTGATAGCCCGCTGCCTGCTCATGGGTGCGGATCAGACCGGTTGCTTCGAACCCACCCATGATCGGCATCTGCACATCCATCAAGATCAGGTCGAAGCGTTGGCTAATGGCGAGATCGGCACCGATCTGACCATTCTCGGCCAGTGTGACCTGATGGCCCATTTTTTCGAGCAGGCGAATCGCCAGTTTTTGATTGACCGGGTTATCCTCCACCAACAGGATATTGCCGGTACGGTCGCGTTCACGCAGGCTGTGGCGGGTGATGAGCTGGGCGTTGTTGCCTTGTGGATTCAGCCCCATGGCCAGCATGATGGCATCGTGCAGTTCCTGATCGGTGACTGGCTTGGTCAAATAGCCCACCAATCCACAGTTCTGACCCCGCTTGGCATCACCCCGCTTGCCACCGGAGGTCAATATGAAGGAGCGACTGTTCTTGAGCAACTGCAGCTCGTTCAACTGCTCCAATAGCGTCAGGCCGTCGATCTCTGGCATGTGGCCATCGATGAACACCAGATCAAAATGCCGCTGTTGTTCGTATTCCTCCAGAATCATTTGGGTTGCAGTGACAGGATCATCTGCGGTGGTGATGGTCAGGCCAAGCTGATTCAACTGCCGGCTGGTGACCATCAGGTTGGTCGAATTATCATCGATGACCAGCGCGGTCTTCCCGATGACGGCCTCGATCGGCGCGGCAATCGGGCGTTCGGTGTGTTGGGCGATGGCATAGGGCAAGACGAAATGGAATGTGCTGCCCTGGCCCGGCTCGCTTTCCACCCAGATCCGGCCCCCCATCAGCTCGACAAGCCGTTGACAGATGGTCAGCCCAAGCCCGGTGCCACCGTATTTCCGGGTGGTGGAGGTATCAGCCTGTTGAAAGGACTCGAAGATCAGCTGTTGCTTGTCTTTGGGGATGCCGATCCCGCTATCCTTGACCGAGAAATGGACCTGTACGTGATTCTGCTTGGGCTCGTTGGTCACCACCTTGAGCACAATCTCACCATGCTCTGTGAATTTGATGGCGTTGCCGATCAGATTGTTGATGACCTGTCTCAGCCGACTGGGGTCACCAATCAGGCGATAGGGCAGTGCGAGGCTGACGTCGCATATCATCTCCAGCCCTTTTTCCTGAGCCCGCAGCCCCATGCTCTTCACAATATCGTTCAACATCGGGCGTGGGGAGAATTCGACTTGCTCGACCTCCATGCGCCCCGCTTCGATCTTCGAAAAGTCCAGGATTTCATTGATGATGGTCAGTAGGCCATCCGCAGAGGATTTCACCAAGCCCAGGTATTCGCGTTGCTCGGCATTCAGCTCGGTATCCAGCGCCAGCTGCACCATGCCGATGATGCCATTCATCGGCGTCCGGATCTCGTGGCTCATATTGGCGAGAAACTCGCTTTTCGCCTGGTTGGCTGATTCGGCGGCTTCCTTGGCCCGCAGCAGCATGGCCTCGGATTGCTTCAGGCTGGATATATCGGTGTATAGACTGACCACTCCACCGTCCGCAGTTCGTCGATCCGAGCTGCGTACCCAGCGACCATTGACTTGTTGCTCGATGGTCTGGCCGGGGTGGCGTATTCTGGACAATTGACGCTGAATGAAATGCTCTGGCTTCTCACCATTCCAGCGATGCCCGCCTTGAAAGCAATATTCACGCAGGATATCCAGATAGGGCATGCCGGGCTGTAGGACTTCGGCGGCTTGTGGAAACAGCTCTCGGAAGCGTTGATTACAGATCGCCAGCCGCTCTTCGGCATCCAGCATGATCAAGCCGGCATCGAGGCTCTCGATGGCATCGACCAGCTGCATCCTGGCGCGGTTGATCTCGTTTTCAGCCTGCTTGCGCTGGGTGATGTCACGAAAGCTCCACATGACGCGTCGTTTGCCTGCATTGCCCATGGGCACGAAGTCCATTTCCAGCACGCGGCCATCTTTCATGATGACTTCTGTGTCGCGGCTGAGCTGCCCGCGCTGGTGTAGCCATCTGGCCTGGCGGGCGAAGGCATCGCCGTCGGCAAAGCGGGCGGCGGTATGCTGCATGACCTCCTGAAATGTCTGTCCGGCCTGGATATGGAGATGTGGCTCCAGGCCAAACAGGTGATTCATGGTTTCGTTGATCAGCACGATCTGCCCGGTGGAGTCCTCCACCATCACGCCAGCTTGCATGTTCTCAACCAGGGTGAGCAGGACTTCCATGGTGCGTTTCAGCTCGCGCTCGGCCTCGACGCGCTCAGTGATGTCGATCAGTGATCCAGTCAATCCCAGCAGTTCACCACGTTTGTCCTCCAGCCGATGGGCGTAAAGCTCGATCCAGCGGATCTGCCCAAATCTGTTCACCCACCTCGAATTCAGCCGACATGAACGGATGTCGCAGTTCAGCAGACGGGTGATTTGATCCATGGCTGTCGCCACATCGTCCGGGTGAAACAGCTCCTTGAGATGAACGCCAATCGATTCTTCGGTGCTGAACCCGGTGATATCGCACCACGCAGGGTTGAGATAGCGCCAATGGCCTGCCACATCGGTCTGGTATACCACTTCACGCAGGCTTTCGAACACCAGGCGGAAGCGCTGTTCACTTTCGGTCAGCTTGGCCTGCGCCCGTTCCTGCTCGGCAACCAGATGGCTGATCATGGCGGATAGATAGGTGATATCCGAGTCATCCTCGGTGACACGGGGCTGTTGGCTGCCGGAGAGCAGGTGATTGATGGTCTCCCTGAGCTGGGTCAGGGCGGCTTGCTGGCTTTGTGCATCCAGCCGCAGTTGTTCGTTGGCCTGAAACAACTCATTCGAGCTGAGCTCCAGGCTACGGGTACGTAAAGCCAGATCACGCTCGGACTGCTCATAGGCCAGATTGATCTGGCCAAACAGAGTTGACAGGCGCTCGCCCAGCTTGTGCAACGGCGATTGCTCGCCAGCTTGTTGCCCACAGGCCTCCAGTGCATGCATCAGGGCTGCCAGCGCGTCGTCACTGTTGATCCCCAGTGACCGTTTCAACTGGCGTTGCAGCAGCTTGCCAAAATCACTCAGTCGGGTTTCTTGCATGGCGGCATCGGGCAAATGAGCAGATTCGTTTTGTCATTCCAGGACGGTGTAGCAGCATGATGGTTACGCGATATATAAAACCAGAGAATCATGTCGGGTCTCCATTGTTTATAGCCAGTGCACCCATAAAGAAAAAGCCGCCTCGGCAGATTTGCCCTGTGCCAGCGAGATCCAATACGACAGGGCGGGAGTGCACAGGCAGTGGCTTGGCAGGTGCGCTGATCCAGGCTGGCTGGTAGCCAGTCCCGGTCCGACGCGAAGCGTCAGCATGGTCTACTTGTGGCTGGCCGATGTGTTGGCCGGGCGATATCGCACCACCCGATTCCGGCCTGCGGACTTGGCCTGATAAAGCGCAATGTCTGCTTCAGCCATGACATCTTCTATCGTTTGATGATTCAGGTGCAACAGAGTCACCCCGATGCTGACGGTGAACCATAAGGGGTTTTCACCCGAGACAGGAATCCGTAGCGCAGCGACCTCCAGCCGTATCCGTTCTGCGACTTCTTCTGCAAGTAGGATATCTGTTTCCGGCAGGAGTACGGCGAACTCTTCCCCGCCCAGCCTGCCGATCACATCAGACTGACGCACCACCTGTTGGCAGGCCCGCGCCATGGCTTGCAAAGCTTGATCACCTACGGCGTGCCCATAGCGGTCATTGACCTGTTTGAAGTGATCGATATCGAGCAGCATCAAGGACATCGGGCGATGAAAACGCCGAGAGCGTGAAATCTCCATCACGGCTTTAGCCACAAACCCGCGTCGGTTGACCAGGCTGGTCAAGCTGTCGGTGATGGCTTGCCGCTCCAACTGGATTTCGAGTTCCTTACGCTCAGTGATATCCACCAAGCAGATGTAAAGCCGCTGATCCAGCTCTGCCTGCCCAGCGCGTACCGATACCAGCGCCCAGAACAGGCTCCCATCCCTGCGTTTGAGCTGCATCTCGAATTCGTTGATCTGTTCCTGATTGTTCAGGAGCTGGCTGAGCGTATCGGCATCGTGCTGGGCGACGAAGAATTCCTGCACATGTCGCCCTGTGGCGGCTGCAGTGTCGATGTTGAACAGCAAGGCGGCGCGTTGGTTGATGAACTCCACCTGCAACGAGGGGTAGGCGGCGATGACGAGTGAGACCGGTGCGACTTCTGCGGTCAATCGGAACCGCTCCTCGCTGGCCTCCAGCAGCTTGCGGTGTTGCAGGAGTGCCAGGGTTTGATTTTGTGCCCGCCAGAACAACACGACCATGACGCTGACCAGCAAAATCACTGCTACGGAAGCAGTGGCGTAGATCCACAGTGAATTCTGCAAGGTCTGCAGGATCTCATCGGTTGACAGGCCGACCGCCAGAATCAGGGCGCTGTTCGGCACGCGTCGAAACGAGGTAAGGCGTTCCACGCCGTCGATGGAGGACTTGACCAACAAGCGCTGGGTGGTAGATTGGCTGGTGGCCAGACGCCGTACCTCGCCATGCGGTGGTAGCGACACGCCAGGTGCTGGGAATGTAGGGGTGCGCGCCAGCCAAGTACCCTGCTCGTCATGCAAAGACACAACACCCTTCGTGCCGATGTCGAGCGACTCAAGCAGAACAAGCAGCCGCGAAACCGGCAGAACCACACAGACTGCGCCGATCATGTGGCCTTGTCGATCATGCAGCTGCTGGAGCAGAAAGACACTCGGCCCCAGGGTGTTGAATACATTGCGGGTGTCCGTGCGGCTGGTTGCATGTCTGGTGCCCCGCAGCTCAGAAAGCCAACTGGACACATCCAGCCCAGCCCATCGTGACGCATTCGAATGCAATGCAGTCACCAACTCGCCTTGGCTGTTGAAGATGGCCAGCTCACCGGCTTGAGGGAGGCTGGCCAGCTTGGTCCGCAGGTTCTGTTGGTGTGCCGGGACGAGGTCGGGGCTGAGGTCATGGGTTTCATCCGCGATATCCAGCAAGACCAAATCGGCCTCGCGCAGCAGGCCACTGACCCGCAATTTCAAGATGGTCGATAGGTTTTCGACCTGGATATTGGCGGCATCCAGCGCTTTGACGCGGGCATCGTGGATCAGGAAACTCAACCAGCTGACAATCGCCAGCACCAATGTCACCGCAATGGCGACGACCAGCCACCGTTGTTGTTTAAGCCTTGCTGCCGTGTTTCCTGTGCGACGACTCATAAAAGGCATATTCCTCGCTGCCCGTTTCGGGCCATGCATTCATGTCATCAGAATTTGGCTGTATCAGGATCGATGCTACCCAAAAAAAGCATAGGCCACGCCGACCGCAGCCACAAAGCTCGCCAAGTCGGCAATCAGCCCGCATGCCAGTGCATGACGGGCACGCCGGATGCCTACCGAGCCGAAGTAGACGGCCAAGACATAAAATGTCGTCTCGCTGGAGCCCTGTAGAATCGACACCAGCCGCCCGGCAAATGAATCGGCACCCTGTACTTTGAGCGTATCCAGCATCATGGCCCTTGCGCCGCTGCCAGACAAGGTTTTCATGAGCCCTGTCGGCAAGGCATCGACCCAGCGAGTATCGAGACCGGACATTGCAACCATATGGCGAATGCCATTGATCAACAGATCCAGTGCGCCACTTGCTCGAAACAGCGCAATGGCGAACAACATGGCGACCAGATAGGGAATGATCCGGACAGCGGTTGCAAAGCCGTCCTTGGCGCCCTCGACAAATGTCTCGTAGACATTGACCCCCTTGAGCCAGGCCCCACCGACAAAGGCCACCACGATCGCCATCAGCGCAGCATTGCTCAACAGTAATGTTTGTTGCTGCATGTCGGCAGCCGACAGACGTAACAACCAAGTTGCAAGCGTGGCAAGCAGGGCGCTCCAACCGCCCAGCCATAGCAGCAATACCGGGTCGAATAGGCGAATGCGCTGGATCAAACCGGTGACGATGATGCCGGCCAGGGTGCCACAGAACGAGGCGATCAGCAGCGGAACAAAGACATCAGCCGGATTGGCTGCGCCCATCTGGGCACGATAGGCCATGATGGTCACCGGGAACAGGGTCACTGATGCAGTATTGATCACCAGAAACATGATCTGCGCATTGCTGGCCGTGTCTTGGCTGGGGTTCAGAGTCTGTAATTCCTGCATGGCCTTGAGCCCGAGCGGGGTGGCTGCATTGTCGAGGCCTAGCATGTTGGCGGCCATATTCATGGTGATACTGCCCAGTGCGGGGTGACCAGCCGGTACTTCGGGCAGTAGCCGCCGGAACAACGGTGCCAGACCGCGGGCCAGTTTCTCGATGAAGCCTGCTTGTTCCCCAATCTTCAATAAGCCGAGCCATAGCGTCATGACCCCGGTCAGGCCCAGTGCAATCTCGAATCCGTTCTTGGCGGAATCGAACATGGCCTTGGTCAATTGGCCGAATATATCAGTGTGGCCGAGTAGGAATGCCTGCACGCAGGCGGCCATGAATGCCAGCACGATGAAGCTGGCCCAGAGGATATTCAACATAGTGTGGTGGTGATCAGTTCAGGTACATGGGTTGAGCGGAAGGTGGCAAGCAGGCTTGCCCGATGGTGCTGGTGTATAACTGCTCCGCAGTGGGTAAAACCATGTCAGCAGCGCCCAGGCTGTGATCGGACAGCCGCTCACTCAAAGGGTTCGACGCAGGTTCCGCTTTGATGCCGAGGAACCTGCCCACCCACGCTTCAGAATGAAGCCACCGTTCAAGCGTTGACCAATTTTGCTGTGCTGGGCGCGCTGTTCTGCTTAGATGCGAGATGCGCCAGCATCCAGGTCGTGATATCGGCGTAAACAGTCTCCCGATTGATCTCATTCAAGATTTCGTGACGCCCACCGGGGTAGATCCTGCAATCCACATCCTGCATGCCGGCTTTGACATAGCGTTTCCGCAAGGCCTTGCAGCCACGGCCTCCCATGCTGACCGGGTCTCGTCCGCCGGCAATGAATAACACCGGGAGTTGTGTGGGGATGCCCAGTCCTGTTGCTTCTGCGTGCTCCATGAGGGTGATCGCCTCGAACAAATCTCCCCAGAGCCCGCCGGAGCAGTCAAACCCACAAAAGGGGTCTGCGAGATAGGCATCGACCTGCGCTGGGTCGCGTGATAGCCAGTCGAATGCCGTCCGGCTTGGCATGAACTGTAGATTGAAGGCGCCAAAGCTCAATTTGGCCATCAGTTTGCTTGGGGTGCGCAAACCTATGCGCCGAGCATCCCACTTGGCGACGGCACCCGCGAGTTTGGCGACGATGCCATAGTGGATGCCTGTCGAGGAGATGATGGCACCTTGCAGCGTATTGCCGTGCTGGAGCAGGTAGGCTCGTTGAATGAAAGAGCCCATGCTGTGACCAAGCATCATGATCGGGACGCCGGGATGGGCCTGATGGATGTGTTGATTGACTTGATGGAGATCCGCCACCACCTTGGCCCAGCCATCTCGATCCGCATAATGGCCAAAGGCTTCGTCACCCTGCACACTGCGACCATGGCCACGGTGATCATGGGTGCAGACGCCGATGCCATGCCGACTCAGATGACTGGCCAGTGCCTTGTAGCGTAGGCAATGTTCTGCCATGCCATGTGAAATCTGCAATATTCCAACCAATGGGGCGTCGTCTGGCAGCCAACTGATCATGAATATGCTGTGGCCGTCTGGTGCAGCCAGTATTTGTGTCATTTCCCGCACAACCGCTCCATCCCATCTGTGTCCGCCAATCTCGGCCATGCCGGTCGGCGTCTTGTTTAACAACGTTATGTTGCGGTGAAATCGGCGATGTGGCAAGCCATGTTGGTGAATATCACCCGGAAGCTGAATGAATTGCCAAGTGCGGCGAAGCTGACGGGAACCGCATCAAGACTGCGACCGCCCATGAAAAAAGCCACCCATGTCTGAGTGGCTTTTTAGCGGTGCTGACATGAATCAGAACAGATGTTCACCAATCCAGTAGAAGAACGCCGAGATGGCCGCACTGGCGGGAATGGTCAAGATCCAGGCCCAGACGATGCCCCCTGCCACGCCCCACCTGACTGAGGAGAACTTGCGAGCGGCCCCGACACCAACGATGGAGCCGGTGATGGTGTGGGTGGTGGAAACCGGAACCCCAAGCGCGGATGCGAAGAACAACATGATTGCGCCACCAGTTTCAGCACAGAAACCACCCACAGGCTTGAGCTTGGTGATACGCTGGCCCATGGTCTTTACGATACGCCAGCCGCCAAGCATGGTGCCCAGAGCGATGGTGAAATAACAAGCGAAGATCACCCACAGCGGCACCTCATCCTGCGGTGTCGAATACCCTGCAGCGATCAGCAACAGCCAGATGATGCCAATGGTCTTCTGCGCGTCGTTTCCGCCATGACCGAGGCTGTACAGGCCTGCCGATACCAGCTGCAGACGGCGGAACCAGTTATCGACAGCCAGCGGCGTGGATCTGAAGCAGATCCACGAGACAATGATCATCAAAATCGCCCCCAGGAAGAAGCCCAGCACCGGCGAGATGAAGATGAACGCCACGGTTTTACCGATGCCGGCCCAGATCAAGGAGTCCGGTCCGGACTTGGCCAAAGCCGCACCGACCAAGCCCCCGATCAGCGCATGGGACGACGACGATGGGATGCCGAAGTACCAGGTGATGATGTTCCACGCAATGGCCCCGACCAATGCGCCGAATATCACGTACTGATCGACAATGCCAGGGTCGATCGTGCCTTTGCCGATCGTGGTGGCTACCTTGAGGTGGAAAATGAACAAGGCGATGAAATTGAATGCTGCCGCCCAGAGCACCGCGTGTTGGGGTTTCAGTACCCCGGTCGAGACGATGGTGGCGATTGAGTTCGCCGCATCGTGGAAGCCGTTCATGAAGTCGAATGCCAGCGCCAGTATCACCAGCATGACGACTACATTGAGGCTGATTTCCATACCAGTCATGGGTTACCTCAGGCGTTTTCGAGCACGATGGCTTCGAGCGTATTGGCAACGGACATGCAGCGGTCAGTAATGGATTCCAGAAGCTCGTATACCGCTTTCAGCTTGATCAGCTCACGGACATCCTGCTCCTCGCGGAACAGACGGGAAACCGCACCACGCATGATGCGATCCGCGTCGCTTTCCAGCTTATCGATGTCCTTGCAGGTCTTCAGGATGTCCTGTGCGTGTTCGCTCGGCTCATTGATGAGCTTGACAGCGGAGCGCACGCGCTCGATGGCTGACAAACTGATTTCGGCCAGCTGTTTCATCTCTGGTGTCGCCCGGCGGACGTCATACATGGTCAGCGTCTGGGCGATACTGTGGATGACATCGATGATATCGTCCATGGAGCTGATCAGCTGGTGGATCTCGTCGCGGTCGAGTGGGGTGATAAAGCTCTTGTTCAGCAGAATCACGGTATCGTGCGTTAGGGTGTCAGCTTTGAATTCGGCTGATTCGATCGTTTGTACGTGTTCTTCAAGTGCGCGCGCATCGCCACCCAGTAGGTCCATCAGCGCAACCAGTTTCTGTGCGGAGAGGGCGATTTGGTCTGCGTGGGCGTTAAAGAATTCGAAGAATTTGCCTTCTTGGGGCATGAAGCGAGCGAACATGGGCTTCCCTGATCGTTGCGAAAAATATTGTATTTTAACGCGTCACGGGCTGAGAGATAAGTCTAAAGCGTAAAAATGAAAAACGGGGCGATGATCGCCCCGTCATAATGCCTTGACTGTATTGGGTTACAGACCAGCAGCAGCGCGCAGTGCCTCTGCTTTGTCGGTGCGTTCCCAGGAGAAATCAGGCTCTTCCCGACCGAAATGGCCATATGCGGCAGTGCGTGTATACACTGGGCGCAGCAGATCAAGCATCTGTACGATGCCTTTCGGGCGCAGGTCAAAATGTGCCTTGATCAATTCGACGATCTGCTCGTTGCTGAACTTGGAGGTGCCCCAGGTGTCCACCATGATGGAAACAGGCTTGGAGACGCCGATCGCGTAGCTCACCTGCACCAGACACTGCTTGGCGATGCCTGCGGCTACGATGTTCTTGGCTACGTAACGGCCCGCATAGGCAGCAGAGCGGTCAACCTTGGAGGGGTCTTTACCCGAGAATGCACCACCGCCGTGTGGCGCAGCCCCACCGTAGGTATCGACGATGATCTTGCGGCCAGTCAAACCGCAATCGCCCATCGGGCCGCCGATCACAAATCGACCGGTGGGGTTGATCAGGTAACGGGTATTCTTGAGCCATTCTGCGGGAACGACAGGCTTGATGATCTCTTCGATCACGGCCTCGGTCAGCTGCGCGTGGGAGACATCCGGGTGGTGCTGGGTGGAAATGACCACGGTGTCAACTTCCATGACCTTGCCACTGGCCTGATCATAACGGATGGTGACTTGGGATTTCGCATCCGGGCGCAGCCAAGGGAGACGACCATCTTTGCGGAGCTCCGCCTGGCGTTGCATCAGGCGATGTGAATAATAGATCGGTGCGGGCATCAGCTGTGGGGTTTCGTCGCAGGCATAGCCGAACATCAAGCCTTGGTCGCCAGCGCCTTGGTCGAGGTCCAGTCCCCGGCCTTCGTCAACGCCTTGAGCGATGTCAGGTGATTGCTTGTCGTATGCGACCAAGACAGCACATGTTTTGTAGTCGAAACCGATATCGGAATGATCATAGCCGATCCGTTTGACCGTATCGCGTGCGATCTGGATGTAGTCTACGTTCGCGGTCGTGGTGATTTCGCCAGCCAGTACGACCAAGCCGGTGTTGACAAGGGTTTCAGCCGCAACACGTGCATATTTGTCTTCCGCCAGGATGGCATCCAGAATGGCATCGGAAATCTGGTCGGCTACCTTGTCCGGATGGCCTTCTGAAACGGACTCGGACGTAAACAGGAAAGTGTCACTCATAATCGTCGTATCGCTCGCTGTATGAGGTTGCGGGTAAAATGGTTGTTTTCGAGTGTATCACAAGCCGCAATGCTCAACAGTCTTATGCGTACAGCCGCAAGTCTGCCACTGGCTTTCTACCATTTGATCGGTGGTTTGGTCGGGCGGTTGATCTATTTGTTTTCAAAACGTTTTGCCAATACCCTACGCACCAATCTGGCGCGTGGTGGCATGTCGGTGTCACCTTGGAAGGTCGCAGCTGAAACCGGTAAGGGGGCATTTGAATTGCTGATCGCCTGGGGGCGCCCGCCCGCTGGTGTGTCCCGTCTGGTCAAAGGCTGTACTGGCTGGGAGCACGTCGAGCACGCCTTGCAGGCGGGGCAGGGTATTGTGTTCGTCACCCCGCACCTGGGCGGGTTTGATATTGCTGGGCGTTATCTGAGCTCGCGATTGCCCGTGCCATTGACGGCCATGTATCGCCCCCCCAAGCTACAATGGCTGGAGCCGTTGATGAATGCCGGGCGGGTAAGGGGGAATGGTCGTACTGCGCCAGCGACCGCAGCTGGGGTACGTCAATTGTTCAAAACGCTCCGGCAGGGCGAGCCCCTGATCATCTTGCCTGATCAGGCCCCGGCAGAGGGTGGGGGTGTGTGGGCGCCTTTTTTCGGGCGGCCTGCCTACACGATGACATTGTTGGCCAGGCTTGCTCTGTCCACTGATGCCAAGGTGTTGATGTTCTATGGAGAGCGTCTTTCATTTGGCCGGGGTTTCCATGTCCACATCGTGCCGATGGCTGAAGCGTTTTCCGGTGAGGCCGAGCAGGATGCGGCACGCCTGAATCACGCGGTGGAGCAGTTGATTCAACAGTGCCCCAGCCAGTATTTGTGGAGTTATAACCGTTACAAGGTGCCGGCTGGTGTGGCTGCGCCTGATGGAGTGAAGTAGTGATACGTTTCTGGATGGTGTTGTGGCGGGCAGTCAGCTACCTGCCGACACCGTTGATCGGTTTGCTGGGATATGGTCTGGGCTGGTTGTTGTTCTGGGTGGGGCGGCGTACCACCATGCGCAACCTTGAGCTGTGCTTTCCGGGCTGGACGCCCGCTCAGCGCAGCCGGGTGGGTCGCAAGCACTTCATGCGCCTGACCCGTGCCGCGTTGGAGCTGGGCTTGCATGTTTGGCAGCCCAAACAGCGCATGTTGAAGATGGTCAAGCTGGTTGGCTGGGAGCACCTGGAAGGCTGTCTGGGGCAGCCAGTCATCATGCTCAACCCCCACTTCGTGGGCCTGAACAACGGCTCGGCGGCCATTGGTGAGCGGCTGGCAGAGTCCATGACCTTATATAGCCGCAATAAAAACCCGGTAGTGGAAGACTTTCTCTTCCAGGCCCGACATCGCTTTGGTGCGCCCATGCTGTTTGCGAGGCAGGATGGTCTGCGATCCATCGTGAAACGGCTGAAACAGGGGGTGCCCTTCTTCTACCTGCCAGACATGGATTTCAACACCAAGGATGCTGTTTTCGTGCCTTTTTTCGGGGTGCCTGCGTCAACATTGACCATGCCCAGCCGCCTTGCTTCGATGGCGCATGCCAAGGTGGTGCCAGTGGTGACCCGCCAGTTATCGGTCTGGAAGGGGTATGAAGTGGTGTTTTACCCGCCATGGTCACATTTCCCAAGCGATGATCCGGTGGCGGATACCCTGGTCATCAATCGGTGGCTGGAGGAGCGTGTGTTGGAGATGCCTGATCAATACTATTGGGTACACAAACGATTCGGCACCCGCCCGGCGGGGGAAAAGAATTTATACAAATGAATGATCAAGCACATTATCTGGCCTATTTGCAAGGTATTCACCAACAATTGGGTATCCCTGCGGATTATGCCGCACGTTTTCGATTGCCCGTGCAGTTCGAGGCCACCCGGCTGACGCCGGTCGGGCTGGATAAATTTGACCGGGACGCCTTCCTGGATGAACAGACGGCTGCCGCCTGGCGACAGATGCAGTCCGCAGCCGATGAGGCGGGCGTGTGCTTGGAGCTGGTGTCCGGTTTTCGCAGTGTGGCTTATCAACAGGGTCTCATTGTCCGTAAGCTGGCCAAGGGGCTGTCGATGGAGGCCATCCTGGCGGCCAGCGCCGCGCCGGGCTACAGTGAACACCACACGGGGCGGGCATTGGATCTGGCCACGCCAGGGGCGGATGTGTTGGAGGAAAGCTTCGAGCTGACGCCGGCCTTTGCGTGGTTGCAGCAGCATGCAGCCCGATTTGGATTCGTGATGAGCTTCCCGCGTGAGAACCCACACGGTATTTTGTATGAGCCGTGGCATTGGGCGTGGCAACCTGCGCAGGAACCGCATTCATGAGGTTGGCGTTAGGTCTGTTGTGGCTGTTCCAGTGGTTGCCGTTAGCCGTACAAGCCAAGGTTGGGAATGGGTTGGGGAGCTTGGCCTATCTCCTGGCCAGGAGCCGGGTCAGGGTGGCGCGTGTCAATCTGCAGCTGTGTTTTCCTGACTGGTCTGAGGCAGAGCGGGAGCGCCTGATCAAGCAGCATCTGCAGAGCTTCATGCGGGGTGCATTGGAGCATGCTTTGCTGTGGTGGGCACCGGAATCGCGACTGCGGCGGCTGATGCGGGTGGAAGGTTGGGAGGAGCTGGAGCGTCATCAGGGGCAACCGGTCATCCTGTTCGCGCCCCATTTCATGGGCTTGGACCATGGTGGCATCCGGGTGGCGATGGATGCAAAAGTCTGTTCGATGTATGCCCAGCAGAAAAATCCG
The DNA here is from genome assembly GCF_014202905.1 of Chitinivorax tropicus. Classification (NCBI taxonomy): domain Bacteria; kingdom Pseudomonadati; phylum Pseudomonadota; class Betaproteobacteria; genus Chitinivorax; species Chitinivorax tropicus. The sequence goes on from NZ_JACHHY010000013.1 coordinate 47,710, forward strand.
GCGGTCACGGACCTATTGTTGAAGGCCCGTAAGCGTTTCGGTAACGCTGTACTATTGTCGAGGCAGGATGGTATCCGTGGCTTGGTCAGGGCGGTCAAACGTGACAAACTGCCTCTGTATTACCTGCCGGATCAGGATTTCGGGCGGGACGATGCCGTATTCGTCCCCTTTTTTGGTACGCCAGCGGCCACCATTACCGGGTTGTCACGTATCGCACGGCTGACTGGCGCGGTGGTCATCCCTGTGGTGACGCGGCAATGCCCTGGTGGAGAGGGCTATGTCACCCGGTTCTACCCGCCGCTGGCGGGCTTTCCGAGTGAGGATGTCACGCGCGACACACAACGAATGAACGAATTCATCGAGGCACGGGTTCGGGAGATGCCAGCACAGTATTTCTGGACGCATAAACGGTTCAAAACCCGGCCAGACGGCGAAGCCTCTTTTTACTGAGTCTGTATGATGTTTACCAATCCAGATGATGCAGTATTGAAATCCTGCTTGCTGAATAGTCAGCGAATCGCCGTGGTGGGGCTGTCACCCAATCCGGCACGGCCCAGTCACGAGGTGTCGTCACATATGCTCGCGTTCGGGTATGACATCGTACCGGTGCGCCCAGCGGTCGCGTCGGTATTGGGCCAGGCTGCCTACCCCAGTCTCCAGGCTGTTCCTGGGCGCATCGATCTGGTCAATGTGTTCCGCCAGGCAGCTGAGGTGGATGCAATTGTCGATGACTGCATCGCCATGCGCATCCCTGCAATCTGGATTCAGCAAGGTATCATCAACGAGCCCGCCGCCAAGCGGGCGCAACAGGCGGGCATGTTGGTCGTGATGGGTCGTTGTATCTATGTGGATTACCTACGTTTGATCGGGAGAAGCTGAAGCAAGATGATTCGACATATTGTGATGTGGCGCTTGAAGGATCAGGCAGAAGGTGCAGACCGGGCGAGCAATGCCAAGCAGGTGAAGGCACTGCTGGAAAGCTTACGTGGTCGGATTCCCGGTATGCTGCACCTGGAAGTGGGCGTGGATTTTTCCGGCACCGCCCAATCGGCAGATCTGGTGCTGGTGACGGATTTTGAGAGCCGGGCCGCGCTGGATGCCTATCAACACCATCCTGCCCATGTCGCGATGAAGGATTTCATCGGTGCGGTTCGCGAGGTAAGAATGATGGTCGATTATGAAGTGTGAGGAGCAGATGACCGCAACATTGCGATTCACCAAAATGCACGGCTTGGGCAATGATTTCATGGTGGTCGATGGTGTGCGCCAGCCGTTCAAGTTCTCAGGCGAACAGATTGGCAGATGGGGAGATCGCCGTTTTGGCATTGGGTTTGATCAGCTGCTGCTGGTCGAGCCATCGCCGCAGCCAGATGCCGATTTCCGCTATCGGATCTTCAATTGTGACGGCTCTGAGGTAGAACAATGTGGTAATGGCGCACGGTGTTTTGCCCGGTTCGTCCATGACCAGGGCTTGACTGATAAGACCGAGATCCGCGTCGTGACGGCGAAAGGGGTCATTGTGCCACGGCTTGAGCCGGATGGCGCCGTGACCGTCAACATGGGTGTGCCACGGTTCGAGCCTGATGACATTCCCTTTGTGGCAGAGCGCGAGGCTGTCATCCATTCGCTGGAGGTGGCGGGCGAGCGTTATGACATCACTGTCGTATCGATGGGCAACCCCCATGCGGTGCAGGTGGTGGCGGATGTGGACGCTTTCCCGGTTGCCGATCTGGGGCCGCAGATCGAGCAGCATCCGCGCTTCCCGCGCAAAGTCAATGCAGGGTTCATGCAGATTGTGGCGCGTGACCAGATCCGTCTACGCGTGTTCGAGCGGGCAGCAGGAGAAACACTGGCCTGCGGCACGGGGGCCTGTGCGGCGGTGGTGGCGGGGATTCGTCGGGGCTTGCTGGGTGCGTCCGTCCTGGTTCACACTCGGGGCGGCGATCTGACGATCCGCTGGGAAGGCGAGGGGCAACCGGTCTGGATGACTGGGCCTGCTGTCACGGTGTATGAGGGTGAAATCACACTATGAGCGTCGATAAAATGGTAGAGCAGACCATGGAAGCCAATTCCGTCGTGGAATACTTGAAGTCCCACCCGGCGTTTTTCGAGATCTATGCAGACGTGTTGGCGGACATCTTCATTCCCCACCCTCACGGCGGGCACGCCATCTCCATCACTGAGCGGCAGATGTTGACCCTGCGGGAAAAGGCGCGGACGCTGGAATCCAAATTGGGGGAGTTCTTGCAGTTTGCTGAAGAAAACGACGCGATCAGCGAGAAAGTGCATCGTCTGGCGCTGAGCCTTCTTTCCACCAGTGGTTGCGCCGATGCCCTGCATCGATTCACCTACCATCTGCTCGAAGACTTCGCTGTACCGCATGTCGCTATCCGCTATTGGGGCTTCGCGCCGGGCGAGGGGCCTGATCCGGCGCTCGGAGAGGTGTCCGATACCCTGAAAGCCTTGGCGGACAATCTGGCCGAACCCTATTGCGGGCCGCATGTCTCTGACGAAGCCCTGACTTGGTTTGGCGAGGCGGCGTCCCGTCTGCGCAGCTTTGCGCAGGTCCGCTTGCATGGTGGACATACCACGGGGCTGCTGGTGCTGGCCAGCGAAGACCCACAACGTTTCTACCCGGAAATGGGCACACTCTACCTCAAGCGCATTGGCGAGTTGCTGACAGCGGCACTGACACGGGCGCAGCTCCATGCAACCACCGACTGAGGCTCCGGCACCGGTTCAGACCGTCAGGTTTCGCCCTTTGCCAGAGGGCTCGGTAGCGCAAGTCGAGGCCTACCTTACCTGGGTGCGTGATGAGCGGGCGATGAGTGAACATACTGTCGTGGCATACCAGCATGATATGTCCCGCCTGCTGGCGCTGGCGGGAGAAGAGGCGCTGCTGGCGCTGACCGCACAACAGTTCAGGCGCTTTGTCGGTAAGCTGCATCATGATGGCTTGTCTGGCCGATCATTGGCCAGGGTGCTATCTGCCTGGCGCGGGTTTTATGACTTTCTGGCCAAACGGTATGGTACGGAGGTCAATCCGGTGATCGGTCTGCGTCCCCCCAAGCCCAAGAAGCGCCTGCCACATGTGCTTTCGCCGGACGAAGCCGCCAAGCTGGTGTCGATTGCCCCTGAAGATGTGCTGGCCATCCGCGACAAGGCCATATATGAGCTGTTTTACTCGTCAGGGTTACGCTTGTCTGAGCTGGTCAATCTGCCTGTGACCGCATTGAAGGATAGTGGTGAGGTCAAGGTGTTGGGGAAGGGACGTAAAGAGCGCGTCGTGCCAGTCGGCAAGCTGGCCCAGGCAGCAATTGAGCAATGGTTGCCGCACCGTATCGGGCTGGCAGCCCCCGACGAGCAGGCCTTGTTCGTGGGCCAGACTGGGCGGGCATTGACCCCGAGAGCTGTCCAGAAGCGCTTGGTGGAATGGGGAATCAAACAAGGGTTGAGTGATCGCGTCCACCCCCATGCATTGCGGCATTCCATGGCAACCCATCTATTGCAATCATCACAAGACCTGCGTGCCGTGCAGGAGATGCTGGGGCATGCCAGCATTGCTACTACCCAGATATACACCCACCTCGATTATCAGCATCTGCAGAAGATCTACGATGCTGCACACCCACGGGCCAAGCGCCAATCAGAAGATTAAACCCAGCTGATGCGATTTCATCAGCGCGTTGGGTTGTCTTCATATTGGCAATGCGGCGCCCGCTCAGCTGCTTTCAGACGGTCTCTCTACTTGCACCGGGCGGGGGCGGCGGCCTGATCACCCGTGGCGGTTGGATTGTCTTGCCATATGTGTTGTGCAGATGTTTTTGCATATATTAAAGCGATTACTTTAAATCGGGGATGCTCCTTTCTGCTGTCTCAATCAGTTCCACTGAAAAAGTAACGGATATCGGATTTAAAAAGGTATGACTATCCCCTGACCTGAAAGGACTCTGCGTGCACCCGGATGCTGATCCAGCAGCCATGAATGGCCCTGCTGATCCTTGTGCCATGTCAGGAATGTGGTGAATGATCAGAAATCGTGAATGAAAAGAATAGTTATACAAATCAATATATAACGGCTCTGCCAAACAGCTTGCCGTTTGTCGGTCGATTAATGGATTTCAGACGGTTCCATTCCGGCCAGCCGTTGTGATCAATGGGCGAATGATTAGACTGGCTACCACAACTTACATGTTGGTTTCATAAGTGTTCGGAGGTGGAAAAATGTTTATTCGTCAGTTGGTTACGGCATTGTCTATCGGTTGGCTTGCAGCAGTGGCGCATGCCGAGGTGGGGGTTACGAATGACGCGATTGTGCTTGGCCAATCTGCCGCGCTGAGTGGTCCCGCCAGATTTCTGGGTGAAGAAATGCGAGATGGGGCCTTGGCCTATTTCGCACAGATCAATGAGCAAGGAGGGGTCAATGGCCGCAAGATCCAGCTGGTGTCGTTGGATGATGGCTATGAGCCTGATCGTGCGATGGAAAACACCAAGGTACTGATTGAAAAGCATAAGGTATTCGCCCTGTTCGGCTATGTGGGCACGCCGACCAGTAACGCCGCCATGCCGCTCTTCACCGCTGCCAAGGTGCCGTTCTATGCGCCATTCACCGGCGCTGATTCGCTGCGCACGCCGCACAACCGCTACATATTCAATGTGCGAGCCAGCTACGCGGATGAAGCGGAGAAGATCATCCGCCATGCAACCAACCTGCACCTGAGCCGTATCGCGGTGTTCTATCAGAATGATGCCTATGGCAAGGCAGGTTTGGCTGGGGTTGAGCAAGCCATGCAAAAGCGCGGTATGACGATCACCACCACCGCCACGGTGGAGCGCAATAGCACCGAGGTTGAGAGCGCGGTGAAAAAGCTGGCGGAGGCCAAGCCAGATGCCGTCGTGATGGTAAGCACCTATAAATCATCGGCGGCCTTCATCAAGCGAGCGCAACAGGCAGGGGTTGCTTCACAGTTCTACAATGTATCTTTTGTCGGCAGCCGACCTTTGGCTGAAGAATTGGGCGAGCAGGCTGCTGGCGTAGTGGTCAGCCAGGTGGTGCCGTCGCCCTTTGATCAAAGCCAAGCCGTGGTGCGCGAGTACCGGAAGTCAATGGCCAAATATCAACCCAAGTCGATGATCTCGTTTACCAGCATGGAGGGCTTCATCGCCGCCAAAAGCATGGTGGAAGGGTTGAAAAGGGCGGGCGAATCACTGACGCGTGAGCGCCTGATCGCAGCGCTGGAGCAGGGCGAGCCGGTGCATGCGGGTGAATTCAAGGTAGCCTTTTCGGCCACCAGTCATAGCCCTTCCAGATTTGTCGATCTCACCGTGATGCAGCGAGACGGCACCTTCCGTAATTGAGTGGCGATGCCATGCATATTGAGATGTTGAAGAAGGCACCCGTAAAGAGGCCGGTGCCTTCTATCTATATTGTACGTCCAGCCCTGTCACCAAGCCTTCATTCAGCCAGGTCTTCAAATACTGTGCAGCATACAGTGGGGCATCGTCCTCGCTGACAAAGGCGCACAGCTCCTGACACAGATCGCCGAAATTCAAGCCACGCCGGGCGTTGTCCAGCGCATCGGCTTCCGCCGGCACCAATGACCGGAAGTAGGTGGTGATGTCCTGCCGCCAGATCAGCCAGGGCGTGGCCTTGGCCTGTTCTGCCAACGCCGGTGGGTCGGACTCCGCGACCATGGCTTTCCAGATCGGGGGAATGTTGTAATGCAGGTCGAGGCGACGGACAGACGGGTGGAAGCGGAGGTGGAGATTGGCCCAGTCATCCACTGGGATGTTGGCCATTTCGTTTGGCCCCATCGGAGTGGCATTGGCTGCATCAAACGCCTCGGTCATTGCCCATTCCCATTGCGCAAGCTCGATCAGCTTGGGTTGATTGGCATAGGGGGATGTGTCACCCAGGAAATCAGCCAGCTGCTCGCCAAACCATCGAATCGAAAAGTGGCTGGGTGGGTAGCATGCCAGGTAATCGATAGCCATCTGCTCAAAGGCATCGTCGCCCACCAGTTGATGCATGACCGGGAAATTGGCATCCAGCGCCTCGATCAGCCGGGCGCGATAGGCATAGGCGTAGACATGTAATCTGGCAGCGACATCAAATTGGGCCGTGCCCACCACGCAATCCGCAAATTGATTGGGTTGGCCACGTAGAAAGTCGTAAAAGTGTTGTTGCAGTTGTATCAGCTTCATACCGCGACCTGCTCCAGTACGTCACCCGCAATCTGTCGGGCCTGCTCAAGCTCACCCAGCAGCGTTGCCAGCGGCGGAATATCATCATCCCGCTCGATCATGGTGGAAACAGCGCCAAGCCGTTGAATCGTGTCCCGATACAGCGCCCAGACAGGGTCTGGCACCGGGTGGTCGTGGGTGTCCACCAGATAGTGCCCCTCATTGGTATGCCCTGCCAGGTGGATCTGCTGTACCCGGTCAGCGGGAACCCCATGTAGAAAGGCCTGAGGATCAAAGCCGTGATTGACGCTGCTGACATAGATGTTGTTGACATCCAGCAGGATCAGACAGTCTGCCCGGTTGGCGATTTCAGCCAGAAAGGTCCACTCCGGCATCTGAGAGGCCTGGTAGCTGACGTAGCTGGAGACATTCTCCAGCAAAATCTGCCGGCCCAGAAAATCCTGTACTTGCATCACCCGGGTGGCAACATGGCGGATGGCCTCTTCGGTATAGGGCAAGGGTAGCAGGTCGTGGGCGTTGTGCCCCCCGATGCCCGTCCAGCAAAGATGGTCGGATACCCAGGCGGGCTCGACCCGTGCAATGAGCTGCTTGAGCGCATGCAGGTAGGTCATGTCGAGCGGATCACTGGCGCCGACCGACAAGCTGACCCCATGCATCACCATTGGATAGTGCTCACGGATACGGTCAAGGAAATGAAGCGGTTTTCCACCTGGCACCAGATAGTTTTCCGAGATGATCTCAAACCAGTCGATTGCAGGTCGCTGGTCGAGGATCTCAGTGTAGTGGTCGGTACGTAGGCCCAGACCAAAGCCCAGATAAGGTAGAACAGCCATAGCGTAGCTTTCACAACGAGAGAGAATGCGGAATCTGAGAGGTTGATACCCTGTCACCCGGTCGAGTCGCACGCCTACCACGATCCCGTACCGCCTGGGCGCCAGATCAACAGCACCTTGCAGATTGCAGAAGGGCTGGTGATGCACCAGCCCTTACTGAAGGCGTTATTACTTCGCTACCTTGCCTTTTTTGGCCTTGCACTCTTTTTCGGTCACTTCCAACCAGCCATGGCCCTTGCAGGTGTTCTGGCCTTTGCATTCGTTGCTGGCTGTTTTGCAGGCGCTGGTACCCTTGCAGGTATTGATGCCTTCGCATTTCACCTTGGCAGCTTCCGCTGCGTGGGCGGTTGTGGCAACGCCGACTGTTGAAAAGAGTGCCGCCGCAGCAGAGGCCAGTGCCAGCCCAGTCAGTTTTTTCTTGTCCATCATGGTTCTCCTTTAGATTTCACATATCACAACACGAAAAACGTGAAACAACGCATTAAATGCGCCGTTTCGACGCCTTGTGGGTATCACGAATACCCACAAAGTCGAGTGGATGCGGACACTGGCGGTAGCGAGGGGGACGAAGACCGCGAGCAGCAAGGTGCGCCATCGATGGCAATCCCTGTGCTCACGGCACCTCATCGATTGTTGATTACTTCTGCGCACCCTTCAGCGTCGCCTGTGCCGCTTCACATTCTTGCTTGCTGGTTTCAACCCAGCCTTGTCCTTTGCATGAATTCAACCCCTTGCAATCGTTTTTTGCAGTCTTGCAGGCGCTTTGGCCTTTGCAACCATTGACGCCCTCGCATTTGACTTTGGCTTCATCAGCAGCATGTGCACCAGGTACGGCAATGGCACCAAACATCAGAGCGGCAGCAGAGGCGAGTGCAACACGGGTAGCTTTGACTTTCATGGTTTACTCCTTTGTTTTCGATTGGCTTAGAAATCAGCGGCTTTGCTGAAATCGCAATCTACCGTAGCACTCATCTCATTTTTGTTGCAACCACATGATTTAATGTGGATTTTTATTTTTCTGCCATGGCCGCAAAGTGATGTCTTGATAGAATGTTTTTCATTGCTATTCAAGGGGTTGAGTTTTCATTTATACAATCGCCTGTGCGCACAGGCGAATGCAATCAACTTGCCTGATCGTGCGCTAATTTCATGGGCAGATCGTCTTGGTCTGCACGTTGGTCGGTTCATCTTCAAGTTTCTTACTGGGATGCTGAAGAAAAATACGTCATGGTGAGCAGGTCAGAAGGAGACGGGGATGTTAAAAAAGCATGTAGCAGATGCCGCAGAAAATCATTTCTTATAGGTATAATTTCCCCTTTCGCGATTAGCAAGGAAGCGCCAAACATGCAAGAACAGTACAACCCATCGCAGGTTGAGCAGGCTGCGCAGGAAAGCTGGAACCGGAACAGGGTGTTCAATGTTGCTGAAGACACCACCAAACCCAAGTATTACTGCCTGTCGATGTTCCCTTACCCATCTGGCAAGTTGCACATGGGTCATGTCCGCAACTACACGATTGGCGACGTGCTATCGCGCTTTCATCAGATGAACGGCTATAACGTCCTGCAGCCGATGGGCTGGGACGCCTTCGGTATGCCGGCAGAGAATGCAGCCCTGAAATCAGGCCGGGCGCCAGCAGAGTGGACTTACGCCAACATCGAGTACATGAAAGGACAATTGAAAAGCCTTGGCCTGGCCATTGACTGGGAGCGTGAGGTCACAACTTGCAAGCCTGATTATTACCAGTGGGAGCAATGGCTGTTCACCCGCTTGTTTGAAAAAGGCGTGATCTACAAAAAAGCCGGTATCGTGAACTGGGACCCGGTTGATCAAACCGTGCTGGCCAATGAGCAGGTGATTGATGGCCGTGGCTGGCGCTCTGGCGCACTGGTCGAAAAGCGCGAGATCCCGATGTATTACTTCAAGATCACCGCATATGCCGACGAATTGTTGCGTGATCTGGATAAATTGACTGGCTGGCCTGAGCAGGTCAAGACCATGCAGCGCAACTGGATCGGCAAGAGCTACGGCGCGGAAATCGTATTTGATTACGATGTCTCATCGGTGGGCGAGGCCGGCCAGCTCAAGGTCTACACCACCCGCCCGGATACCCTGATGGGTGCCACCTATGTGGCAGTGGCAGCGGAACACCCATTGGCCTCCCGTGCTGCTACGGGCAACCCAGCTTTGGCCGCTTTCATTGCAGAGTGCAAATCAGGCTCGGTCGCGGAAGCCGACGTGGCCACCATGGAGAAGAAGGGCATGCCGACCGGTCAGTCCGTGGTGCACCCTTTGACGGGTGACCTGCTGCCGGTGTGGGTCGCCAACTATGTACTGTGGGGTTATGGCGAAGGCGCAGTCATGGCGGTGCCCGCGCACGACGAGCGTGATTTTGAATTCGCCAACAAATATCAATTGCCGATCCGACAGGTTTACCAGTTGGTCAGTGCCGACAGCACTTTTGATGCCACCCAGTGGCAGGAATGGTATACCGCCAAGGATGATTCGATCACCACCATCCCGAGCGGCAAGTATGATGGCCTGGGTTTCCAGGCTGCATTCGACGCTATTGTCGGTGACCTGGAGGCCAATGGCCATGGCACCAAGCGCACGCAGTTCCGCCTGCGTGATTGGGGCATCTCCCGCCAGCGATACTGGGGCTGCCCGATCCCCATCGTCCACTGTGAATGCTGTGGCGATGTGCCAGTGCCTGCAGACCAATTGCCGGTCCGGTTGCCTGAGAATGTCGTGCCCGATGGCCGTGGCAACCCATTGGCCAGAATGCCGGAATTCTACGAAACCAGCTGTCCTAAGTGTGGCCAACCCGCCAAGCGCGAAACCGACACCATGGATACTTTTGTGGAGTCGAGCTGGTATTACGCACGTTATGCCTCACCACAGTTCAACGGCGGCATGGTGGACAAGTCTGCCGCCAATTACTGGCTGCCGGTCGATCAGTACATCGGTGGCATCGAGCATGCAATCCTGCACCTGTTATATGCACGCTTCTTCCACAAGCTGATGCGGGACGAGGGCTTGGTGTCAAACGACGAGCCATTTGCCAATCTGTTGACGCAAGGCATGGTGGTGGCGGAAACCTTCTATCGCGACCTGCCAGATGGCAAGAAAGACTGGATCAACCCGGCTGATGTCGAGCTGGAGCGGGATGGCAAGGGCAAGATCATCAAGGCGATCCTGAAAAGCGATGGCCAGCAGGTGGTGATCGGTGGCACCGAGAAAATGTCCAAATCCAAAAACAATGGTGTCGATCCGCAAGAGCTGATCGACCGCTATGGTGCCGACACCGCACGCTTGTTCATGATGTTTGCCTCGCCACCCGAGCAAAGCCTGGAGTGGTCTGATGCTGGCGTGGAAGGCGCACATCGCTTCCTGAAGCGGTTATGGAAGACGGTCTTTGACCATGTCAGCCAGGGCGTGGTTACGAAGTATGTGGCGGGCGAGTTGACCGAGGCCCAAAAAGCACTGCGTTTCCAGTTGCATAAACTGGGGGTCGAAAAGATCACCGTGGATTACGGCCAGCGTAAACAATTCAACACAGCCATTGCTGCTGTGATGGAGCTGTTGAATCTGTACACCAAGACCGACCTGTCAGGCGCGGTAGGGCGTGCTGTCGCGCAGGAGGTCTTGGAAAATGCGGTGTTGCTGCTGTCGCCAATCGTGCCGCACGTGTGCGAGGCGCTATGGGCCGAGCTGCGCCCGGGTACCCAGCTGTTGGATCAGTCTTGGCCAGCTGTCGATCAAGCCGCGTTGGTGCAGACTGAGATCGATATGGTGATCCAGGTCAATGGCAAGCTGCGCGGCAGCATCCGTGTCGGCAAGGATGCCGATAAAGCCACCATTGAAGCGGCAGCCTTGGTTGATGAAAACGTGAAGAAATGGGTCGAAGGCCAAGCCATCAAGAAAGTGGTGGTGGTGCCTGGGCGGTTGATCAATATCGTGCTGTAACTGCCGAGCGGGTTGGAGAGCTGTCAACCCAAGGCATGCCACAACAGGGAGCAGGCGGTGGCCTGCTCCGCTTCCAATGGCGGTGACCTGTGTCACTGCACACAATCCCAATAGGGCCAAAGCAGACATGAAATTCAAGTATGGGATGCCGCTCCTGGCGGCGATCGTGCTCAGCGGCTGCGGTTTCCACTTGCGAGGTCAAGGCGGAGCATATGCCGTGCCATATCAGACAATGTCGGTAGAGGGCACTGGCCCGGTGTCGATCGGGCTGCAGCAATATCTGCGTGCAATCCCCAATCTGAAGCTGACGAGCACCGCCGAGGCCGAGGCGACGGTTGCAATCATCAAGGAAAACCACGAGAAGGTGATCCGTTCGCTGAATCAGTCCGGCCAAGTCAGTGAGTATGAGCTTCGCTATACCTTGACCTATACTTTGCTCGGACAAAAACGCCAACCTCTGTTTCCCACCTCAGATATCCATATCCGCCGCTATATGACCTATAGCGATAGCCAGGCTCTGGCCAAGGAGCAGGAAGAGGCCCTGCTGCTGCGCGACATGCAGCAGGATGCAACCATGCAGGTCATTCGCAGGCTGAGTGTGTTCAGGCCGCGTCCGGAAGACATGGCCAGCCAGCCGGCAAAGGCGCCTTGAGTGCAGATCAAGTTAGAGCAGCTACCACAGCATCTGCAGCGGGGCTTGGCTCCGCTGTATGTCCTGCATGGCGAGGAGGCCTTTCTGCTGCTTGAGGCTGCCGATCGGATTCGGGCCAAGGCCAGACAAGGGGGCTTTGTCGAGCGGGAAGTGCTGACTGTGGAATCCGGCTTCAAATGGAACGAGCTGATGATGGCCGGGGCCAGCCAGAGCCTGTTTGGCGACCGTAAATTGCTGGAGCTGCGGATTCCGACTGGCAAGCCGGGTACGGAGGGCGCACAGGCGCTGCAGGAGTACTGCAACCACCTCTCGCCAGATACCATCACCCTGATCACCCTACCCAAGCTGGATCGCACCCAGCAGGGCAGCAAGTGGTTCACAGCGTTGGAGTCGGCGGGGGTGGTCATGGCGGCATGGCCTGTGGATCGTGCGCATCTGCCGCAGTGGATCGCAGGTCGCCTGGCCCTGCAGAATCAGCAGGTTGATCGCCCGACGCTGGAATTCCTGGCCGACAAGGTGGAAGGCAATCTGTTTGCCGCGCATCAGGAAGTGCAGAAGCTGGCGCTGCTGTATCCCGAAGGGGTGATCACCCCAGAGCAGGTCAGGAACGCCGTGCTGGATGTCGCCCGCTTCGATGTATTCAAACTGGGCGAGGCTTTGCTGCAAGGCGATGCAGGCCGGTTTGCAAAAGTGCTGGATGGCTTGCAGGCCGAGGGAGAGTCGCCAGTCTTGGTGTTGTGGGCGCTGGCCGAGGAAACCCGCACCCTACTCAAACTCAAGCAGGGGCTGGCGGATCGACAGCCGCTCCCACAGCTGTTCAAGGACCATCGGGTATGGGGTGAGCGGCAGAAGTGGATGGAGCCCGCCTTGCGCAGAGTGGGTGCTTCCGCATTGCAAGCCGCGCTGCAGCAAGCCTATCAGATTGATCGCGCCATCAAGGGCGTGGGTAGCCAGGAGCCATGGGCCGCCATGATGCGCCTGGGTCTTTCACTATGCGTGGCCAGTGCTGCGCGATTTGAATTGAGTCAATGATGTTGAATGTAGAAACGATCCAGGCCGTCATTTTCGATATGGATGGCCTGATGTTGGATACCGAACGACTTGCGCTGTCATGCTGGCACCAGGCGCTGTCACAGCATGGTTATGAGGTGGACCCCGCCATCGGGTTGGGCATGGTTGGGTTGAACAGCCGTGATTCAGCAGCGTGGTTGCGCAGTCAGTTAGGTGATGATTTTCCGATCGAGTTGATCAATCAGACCTCCAATACACTCTATATCGAAGCCGTTTCGCACGGCATTCCCTTGAAGACTGGCCTGTTGTCTTTGCTGGATCATCTGGACAACAAGCAACTGCCAAAGGCTGTCGCCACCTCCACCCGCCGACTCTATGCAGAAAAGAAGCTGCAAATGACAGGCATCTTGACACGTTTCAAACTACTGGTCTGCGGCGATGAGGTGAGCGCGGGCAAGCCTGCCCCAGAAATTTTTCTACGTGCGGCAGCGGGGTTGGGAGTGGCACCCGAGCATTGCTTGGTTCTTGAGGATTCCGACCCAGGGGTCAGGGGAGCTCGCGCCGCCGGCATGCAGGTGATCCAGATACCAGATGTCCGCCCGCCCAGCGAGGAAGTCATCAGCTTTGGGCATTCCATCCTGCCTGATTTGCATCATGTCCAGCGGCTCATGTGCTGAATATCTTCAACGGAGATGCACACCGATCAAGGTGAAAGGACAGGTGCTTTCTCATAGATCACATCATGCGGGCTGTGCCGACCGATGATCCTGGCAAACTCGCCAGACTGTTTGCCCCGGCGGATGGCGGCGTTGATATGATGCAGGGCTTCTCCGATTTCCATGGACTTGGGAAACGCCAGATAGAATTCATTGCGGGCCAAGGGGCGTGGCAATGCAACGAATTCTTTCGACCTGGCTGCCAGAATGGCATCGTTACGCAGCACTTGAAACAAGCCTTCCTGCCCGCCCCCTATCAAGATGGCATCAACTCTGCCTGCCAGCAGTTTTTTCACACGGCTGGTGGTGTTGCCCGCATCTTCATCGATATCCAGATAGCTCCGCTTGGCTGCTTCAAAGGTATCATTCAATTTGAACCCAGCTTGCATCCCGATCCGTATTCCCTTCAGATCAGACAGTGATTCAAATGGAAATTCCTGCCCACGCTTGGTGACCAGGATGGTGTCCACACCGTAAAGCGGCTCGGAGAACTCAAAGATCAGGTCGCGTTCCTCGGTCTTCGACAACCCAAGTATGGCGCCCTTTCCCGCAGTGCCCAAGGCAACGGTCCTGCTCCAGGGATAGCACTTGATTTCAAAGCGTAATCCAGTTTGTTGCTCAATATATGCAACCATGTCTACCAGAATGCCCTTCGGCTGGCCATTCTCATAGTGCAGTGTGGTGGTGCCGGTATCTGTCGTGAGCAGCGGAATGGTATTAGCTGATGCAAATGACCCAATGCATATGAACAACGAAAAAACATATATCAACTGGCGTATTGAGTGTCGCAACATGATGCATTGGAATTCGTGGGTGATCGAATATCGTAAGATGTCCCACTATACCAGGAGAAGCTAGGGAAAACCCGATTCTTGCCAATTATTTCAATCAGCTACACATACTTGGCTGACTGAGCTTGCGCTGATCGGTCGATCACATCGGATCATGAAAAGAACATTTGTCGATTTTTTTTACATTTAGTTAAAAGCTATCATGCTATGCTGTTCCATTCTGTTGAATATAATAAATGTATTATATATGGCATGAGTATTGCTTCCCTGATTGCCCGTCGGCCTAAATACACACAGTCAAAAAACGAAAGTGTTCAATATATGAAGAAAATCGTATCCGCTTTGATGGCATTCATGGCGATAGGCGGTTGCCTGGGTGCGGCAACTGTTGCCAATGCCAGTGTCATCACCTACCAGAGCCGCTTTTCCGATGCTGGTAATTTCGCTTCAGGTGCTGAATACAAATCTGCAATTGATGGTTTGCTGACAACGGGTGCAACGGCTGGCTATTGCGATCGCAACGTTGGCGTATTTGCTGATATCAACAATCAGATGCTGTGCCGCAACGGCTCAGACAGCAATATTGCGTTTCACTACAACATCGCGTTTGGTCTGGCCGCCACCAACAGCTGGTCATTCCGTCTAGGGCCGGATTTCAGCAAAGGTGGCGCGGTGTTTTTAGATGGCCAATTGGTGGCATCCAAGAATGATGACTTGTGGTGGTTTGGTGATTTCAATGCCAAGGACGAGTTGTTGGAGGCGACGGTGACCAACCTGCTGGCTGGTAACCATGTCCTGGATATCTATGGCTTTGATTCCTGCTGTGACGGCGAGCAATCCGCGCAATTCCGCGTGGGGGCTGGGCAATGGACAACGTTCTCGCGCCAAGACAAGCAGAATCACGTCCCCGAGCCGGCTTCATTGGCATTGGTTGGGGCTGCAGCCATCGGTTTGCGCGCCAGCCGTCGCCTCTGGGTTTGAGTGCGAGGTAGATGAAAAAACCGACACGTAGGTGTCGGTTTTTTTTACAGCTCTTTTTCCTGTTGGGCATGTGTTTCACTGCAATAGAACTGCCCATCCCGCTGGAGTGCTTCTTGCTCAGGCACCAGCGTGCCGCAGCGTCGGCATGGTAGCAACTGGCCAGCCTGGGCTGGTTGTCTGGCTGCTTCGGATCGCTGCTCGCGCTGCCGGAACCAACGCCAGCACAGATATGCAAACAACAATACCGCCAAGATGCGGATCAACATGATGGTACTCGCTTCGCCTCAATCGACATTTTTCTACCAACCCTGTACGGAATGTGTTGGTTGTGGGTGGTCTGTTCAAACAGATGGGTCATCTGCCTGATCAGGTCATGGTGTTTTCTTCTGAATGAATTCGATCTTATAACCGTCAGGATCTTCGACAAAGGCAATCACCGTGGTGCCATGTTTCATGGGGCCAGCCTCACGTGTGACTTTACCACCCAGCTTCTTGACCTCCTCGCAGGCTTGGTAGGCGTCATCGACTTCAATGGCGATATGTCCAAATCCATTGCCTAGCTCGTAACGGTCGGTATCCCAGTTATGGGTGAGTTCAATGACGGTATGTTCGCTTTCTGCGCCATAGCCGATGAATGCCAGGGTAAAACGCCCTTCCGGATAGTCCTGGCGCCGCAATACGCGCATCTTCAGTACCTGGGTGTAAAAGTCGATGGACTGTTCCAGATTGCCGACACGTAGCATGGTGTGAAGGATTCGCATGGTTTGTTGTCCTTGAATGTTTGACGTGATGGGCCGTGAGCGGGGCGCTGCTGGCCTGTGCGATGATACTGTGCCGCTGCAACCCGATTGCCTGACGCTCACGAGCGGAATTCAGAGCTGATGGAGTCTAGTGCTGATGGCCCGTAGTTCCGATCTGGCCAGCTTGTAGGCTGGGTACAGTTTAGCGACATGTGACCAGAATCGCTCGGAGTGATTCATTTCCAGCAGGTGTGCAAGCTCGTGGATGATGACGTAGTCAACCAGGTGTGGGGGGGCTTGAATCAATCGCCAGTTCAGGCGGATCTCCTGCTTGCCGTTGCAGCTCCCCCAGCGAGTCCGCGCGTTGGATAGCAGAATCTTGCTGGGCACCACCCCTAGCTGGGGTGCCAGGGTTTGGGCCCGTGCCATGAAGTGGGGCCTGGCCTGTTGCATGAGCCAGCGTTTCACGGGCAGGGCAGGCAGCTGATCTGCCGGTAGACCAACCAATAATTCATTGCCTAATTGTCTGATTGCGATCCGATCTGTTGTCACGACCCGTAAGGTGATGGCCTGCCCCAATAACCAAAGGGTGCTGCCATCCTGTAGCGGCGCCGGGTGGGGGGGCTCCTCCTGCCATTGGGCCAGTTTATCCAGTATCCAATCGGCTTTTTCGGCCAATAATGCATGGATGCGTGCTTCGCTGACTTGAGTTGGCACGCTGACCGTCAAGCCTTGCCGGTCGATGCGCAGCCCTAAGGTGCGGCGCTTGGCGCTACGCTTCAGGCTGTACTGGATGTGGTGGTCAGCCAGTTTAATCGACCGTTGCTCGGCTTGGGGTGTTGGCAAGATTGGATTGATTTCGTGGATGACATGGGCCGATCCCACTGATACGTGGCATCTCGTGATTGATCCAGCCTTGCCCGGCGTTGGTTAGGCTCTGGATGGTGTGCCCCGCTGGGTGGATGGCTGGGCCGATTGAAACGGTGATTTCACCTGGGAATCGCCACAGCGAATTTTTTGGCCAGAACTCACCGGAGTTCAGCGCGACTGGCAGGATCGGTACATTCAAGTCATGCGCCAAGCGGGCGCCGCCATGTTTGAATTCACGTTGTTTGCCAGCAGGCACCCTTGATCCCTCAGGGAAGATGACAATCCAAAAGCCTTTGGCAAGGCGATCCCGGCCTTGGTCGATCAATTGTTGATTGGCTTTTCTGCGATCGGACCGATTGATCAGAATCGGGGACAAGGTGGCCAGACCCCAGCCAAAAAATGGCACCCAGGCCAGCTCACGCTTCGCCACCCAGACCTGGGGCGGGAAAATGGCCTGGAACACAACGGTTTCCCAGGCGGACTGGTGCTTCGAATAGATGATACAGGGGGTGTCGGGCAGGTTTTCCAGCCCCTCTACGCGATAACGGACCCCGCATAGATGCACCCCAAACCAAGTGTAAAGCCGTGACCAGCCAGTCACGATACGATAGCGACGCAGCGGAGGGAGTGGCAGAACCAGCAGCGCAATCAGTGCAAATATCGGTGTGATGATGAGGAGTATCAGTAAGAACAGCAGGGATCGCAACCAGACTTTCATTCATCCTCCGGCAGCTTGGCAAGGTATTCTGCCGCTTGCTGCAGATTGTCAAAAATCAATGTGCCCTCGGGCAGATTGCCATCTGCCTTGGTCTTTTCGCCTTTGCCGGTCAGCACCAGGATGGGTTGCCCGCCCATGGCATGGATGGCTTCCAGATCGCGCAGGCTGTCACCGATGCCGGGCACGCCAGTCAGGCGGATACCGAACCGGTCTGCAATCTGCTCGAACATGCCTGTTTCCGGTTTTCTGCAATTGCATGCATCCTTGGCCGTGTGTGGGCAAAAAAACACGGCATCCACCCGACCACCGCTCTGCGATAGCAGCTTATGCATTTTCTGGTGCATGGCATTGAGCGCCGACATATCGAACAGGCCACGGCCAATCCCGGATTGGTTGGTGGCGACGACCACGCGATATCCGGCTTGATTCAACAGCGCGATGGCTTCCAGACTGCCCGGCAGGGGCTGCCATTCATCAGGGTTTTTGATGAATTCGGCGCTGTCGTAGTTGATGACGCCGTCGCGGTCGAGAATGACAAATTTCATGTAAGTGACCTTAACATAAACACTATGGAACGACTAGCAGGGAGCGCCCTGGCTTGCCTTGACTTGGCACAAGTGCATGTCGGCAGGGTCTAGTTTACAACATGCGCAAGCCTTGTAGTCTGGTGTTCAGCAAGACTGATGCAGCCCTCGATAGCTTTATAGCTGGCATCGGCGGGTTATGTCTTGGGTCAGGGCGACAAGGGCGGATCAGATGAGCATTCGTTTGCGGGCGGTGTGGTGAAGAAAAAACAGGCCGCATGAGCGGCCTGTTTTTTGATGGCGGTGGTGGTCAGACCGCCAGCTTGGAGATGTCCGCCACCTGATTCATCAAGCCACCCAGCTGCGTAAGCAGGGCCAGGCGGTTTTGACGGATCAAGGGCTCATCGGTCATCACCATGACCTGATCAAAGAAGGCATCGACCGCTTCGCGCAGACCGGCCAGCGCTTTCAGTGCCTCTGTGTAGCCTTGATTGGCAACGTGGGACTCCACAATCGGCTTGATTTGGGTCACGGCGTCAAACAGTGCTTTCTCGGCGGCTTCTTGCAGCAGGGTGAAGTCGGGTGCCACGGTGATGGCGTCGGTCTTCTTGAGGATGTTGCCGATCCGTTTGTTGGCGGCGGCCAGGCTGTTGGCCTCGGGCAGCTCGCGGAAGGCGGTGACGGCTTCCACTCGTGGCAGCACCTGGTCAACGCGGCGTGGGCCTTGGCTGACGACGGCATCGATGACGTTGTTGTCGAACTGCCGGCCAGACAGGTAATTCTTCAGGCGCTCCTGCATGAAGTCGAACAGCTTGGAGACGGTATCGTCGGCCAGTTTGGCGGTAATGAAACCGGCGCGGGCGTGTTCGAGGAGTTCCTGCAGATCCAGTGACAGCGGCGATTCCAACAGGATGCGCAATACACCCAGCGCGTGACGGCGCAGACCGAATGGGTCTTTGTCGCCGGTGGGGATCAGGCCGATGCCCCAAATGCCGACTAACGTGTCCAGTTTGTCCGCCAGGGCAACAGCAGCGGCGATGTTGTCCTGTGGCAGGGTGTCACCGGCAAAGCGGGGGTGATAATGGCCCTCGATGGCGGTGGCAATGGCTGCTGGTTCGCCATCGATACGGGCATAGTACATACCCATGATGCCTTGCAGCTCGGGGAATTCGCCAACCATATCCGTCAGCAGGTCTGCCTTGGCCAGATAGGCTGCGCGTTCGGCTTGCTGGGTATCGGCGTGCAGCTTGCCAGCGATGATGCCCGCCAGTTTGCACAGGCGTTGCACGCGCTCCAGTTGCGTACCCAGTTTGTTGTGGTAGACCACGTTTTCCAGGCGTTGTACGCGGGCATCCAACCGTTGCTTCTGATCCTGCTCGAAGAAGAATTTCGCATCCGACAGGCGGGCGCGCAGTACGCGCTCATTGCCATGCACGATGTGGCTCGGGTCGTCCGTCTGCAGGTTGCTGACCACCAGGAAACGCGACTGCAGGCGGCCCTGTGCATCCAGCAATGGGAAGTATTTCTGGTGCTGCTGCATGGATAGGATCAGGCACTCCTGCGGGACTTTCAGGAAGTCTTCACTGAAGGCGCCGACATAGACCGCAGGCCATTCCACCAGGGCGGTGACTTCATCCAACAAGGCATCGTAATCCGCCAGCTGGCAGTGGGCCGCAGCTGCAGCGCGCTTGAGTTGGTCTTCGATATGGGCGCGGCGGGCCGCGAAGCTGGCAATGACCTTGCCTTGCTCATACAGGGTGCGGGCGTATTCATCGGCATGGGCGATGCTGACCTCGCCTGAGGACAGAAAGCGGTGGCCCAGGGTGGCGCGACCACTGCTGAGCTCCAACACTTGGCCATCGATGATCTGGCTGCCATGCAACATGATCAAGCCATGCACCGGTCGGATGAATTGGCTTTCGCGCGCGCCCCAGCGCATCAGCTTGGGCGCGGGCAGCTTCTTCAATGCGGCTTCCACGATGGTGACCAGCTGGCTGGCCAGGGGCTCCCCTTGTTTGGTGAACCGATGGACATAGACATCGTTTTTGCCATCGTGGCCGACGGCCAGCTCGGCAATGTCAATGCCGCACGAGCGGGCAAAGCCAGCCAGGGCCGGGGTCGGTTGGCCATCCTTCATGGCATTGGCCACCGCCGGGCCACGGCGTTCTACCTGTTGATCGGGCTGCAGGTCAACCACATGCGGGATGGTGACCGCCAAGCGGCGAGGGCTGGCGAACACATGGTGTTCGACGCCTGCGGCAACAAAATTCAGGCGGACGAGTTCGTCCACAATACTCTGCGCGAAGGCCGCGCCCAGCTTGGGCAGGGCTTTGGGGGGCAGTTCTTCGGTCAGCAGTTCAATCAGTAACGTATCTTGCATGGCCAATTCTTTATCGGTAAGTCGCAAACCGGGGCTGCGACAAGATCATGGTTTCGCTTGGCACATCGGGAAGCCCAGGGCCTCACGAGCGTCGTAATAAGCTTGTGCCACACCACGGGACAGGGTGCGCAGGCGGCCAATGTAGGCAGCACGCTCGGTGACCGAGATGGCGCCACGCGCGTCCAGCAGGTTGAAGGTGTGGCTGGCCTTCATGATCATCTCGTAACCCGGCAAGGGCAGGCCCAGCTCCAGCAGGCGTGTTGCTTCGGCTTCGAAGTCGTTGAATTGCTCGAACAGCAGCGCGACATTGCTGGCGTCAAACGCAAATTTCGATTGCTCGACCTCGTTCTGGTAGAACACATCGCCATAGGTCAGTTTGCTGCCATCTGGCATGGTCGCCCATACCAGGTCATAGACATTTTCCACGCCTTGCAGATACATCGCCAAGCGTT
Organism: Chitinivorax tropicus; assembly: GCF_014202905.1. Taxonomy (NCBI): domain Bacteria; kingdom Pseudomonadati; phylum Pseudomonadota; class Betaproteobacteria; genus Chitinivorax; species Chitinivorax tropicus. Next base: position 68,548 of record NZ_JACHHY010000013.1, read on the forward strand.
CCAGTCCATAGGTGATCTCGCCGGTTACGGGTTTGCAGTCCAGCCCACCAACCTGTTGGAAGTAGGTGAACTGGGTGACTTCCATGCCATTGAGCCACACCTCCCACCCCAAACCCCATGCGCCTAGTGATGGGCTTTCCCAGTCATCTTCGACAAAACGGATGTCGTAGATGGTCGGGTCAACGCCTAGCGCCCGCAGGCTGTCCAGATAGAGGTCCTGGATGTTGTCGGGGCTGGGTTTCAACACGACCTGAAATTGGTGGTGCTGGAACAGGCGGTTGGGGTTTTCGCCATAGCGGCCATCTTTCGGGCGGCGGGAAGGCTGCACGTAGGCGGCATTCCAGGGCTCCGGGCCTACGGCGCGCAGAAAGGTGGCAGTATGGAAGGTGCCAGCGCCGACTTCCATGTCGTAGGGCTGCATGAGCGCACAGCCCTGTTTGTTCCAGTAATGCTGGAGGGTGAGAATGATTTCCTGAAAGGTCAGCATGAATCGATGCTTGCTAGTAAGGTCGAAACGGGCATTCTAACCCGATTGGATTGGCGGTAAAACCCAGAATTCAGCGGGGTGGGTCGAATCCGGCAAAACGATTGTTGCCGAGCGCAGCATAGAGTCAGACAAGCGCCAGTCCCGGCGCTTGTCTTTATACACCAATGTGATTGGGTCAGCCCTTGACATCAGCCAGGCTGGCGCCAAAGTTGATGTGAAACACCTGGCCCTCCATGACCATGGCGGGTACGGACTTGACGCCCGCGCGTTCCGCCTCGCCAATACGGTCGCGCTGTTCGCCCAAATGCACGACTTCCACTTGATAGCGTTGCTGATCCAGTGCGCTTGCGAATTGCTGTTCCGCCGCGACACAGACCGGGCATCCTGCGTGGTAGAAAACGGCTTTTGCAGTCATAATGCGGTCACTCCTTTGTCGTAGATGATGGGGTGCGGGTGCTCAGTCCGGTCGCCAAACTCAGCTGAGCATCCGGTTCTTGCCTGATCGAGATCAGGCGGTGTATCGACCTCAGGCGATGCCTGCTGTCAAATGCTTTTCCCTTGGCTTGTGCCGGTTCATCCTTGGCGCATTGCTGCCGGGCGATTCCTGTCGTTGAGCCAGGTGATGGCCTGCGTTGCTGATTCCGCCTGCTCATGCTCTGGGCAGTCCAGCCGTAAATGCGCTACGGCCATTGCCGTCCCGACCAGCCTGCAGAAGTGGGGCATGGCCGCATCTGGGTACTGATTGGCAACGAAGTACCTGCAGCTTGGGCACATGCGCGATATAGGAATCCTGTCTTGCCCCTGTAATGTGCGGATCAGTTTGAGTAGGGTCTGATAGCACGCCGTCACCTCATGCTCTGGCAGCCTGGTCAATGCATCGGCCAGAAAGTGATGCCAACCATCGATTTCCGCAACCAAGGCCTTACCCGCGTCGGTCAGCGCCAGCGCCAGCGCACGGGCGTCGTCCGGGCTCCGGGCCTTGGATACCCATCCTTTCTTCACCAGTACTTTCACCGCATCGCTGATGGTGGGTGCCGCCAAGGCCGTCTGCTCCGCAATCACCTTCAATTGCAAAGATCGCCCACGCACGCTGAGCAGCGACAGGATTTCCATCTGCGTCGGCGTCAGCCCGTGCTGGCCTGCCATCTGCCATGCGTGGAAGCGCAGGGCAACGGATAGTCGCACCAGGGAATCAGCCAATTTGCCGTGCAAGGTCTGGCTGGGCGTATCAAGTGGGTGGGTATCGCTCATGGTTTTTATTATTAGGATTCCTAATTAAAATTGTCAAGGGTTTTGCATAATGTTGCATCGGCAAAACAAGTCTTATCCGTGCTAGGTGAAGAGTGGGGGCCAGTGGCCTCAATGAAAATGACCAGCACGTAGCTGGTCATCAGGGGCAGGCGGGTCAGGGGGCTGATCAGAAGTAGTTGATATTCAGCGGTTGGCCAGATTTATCACGGATGCCAGCCATGGTCCTGGTGGCTTTGCCTTTGATCTGGTCTGGCAATCTGATCCATGAGACGGATTTCACCGCCGCATCGCCCGACATGAAGCCACGCACGAACAATTCCGTGATGGCGCCGCCAGTTGCCTGGTCAACCACTTTGGGCACCACTGCAAAGGTGCCGGTGACGATCGGCCATGTGCCATTGCCAGGGCGATTGATCAGTTTTTCATCAAAGTCCCCTTTACTGGCCCAGCCGCTGTTCATCAGCGCATCTGTGATGGCGCCGGATGAGGCTTTGACAAACTTGCCCTCGGCATTGGCCAGTCTGGCATCAACCAAGGCGTCTTCTGCCACCGCGCTGAAATCGACGTAACCAATGGCACCTTCGGTGCTCTTGACGGCATCAACGACACCCTTGGTTCCCTTCGCCTGTTGTGCGTTCGCGGGCCACTTTAGGCTGAAACCCACCCCCATGGCGCCCTTCCAATCTTTGTTGGTGGAGGCCAGGAATTCGCTCAGTGAATAGGTGGCGCCTGAGCCGTCCGAGCGGACAACCAATTTGATCGGGCTCTTGGGCAGTTTCTCGCCACTATTCAGCGCCGCGATGGCTGGGTCGTTCCAGTCGGTGATCTTACCGCTGAAGATCTGCGCCAGAACATCGCCATTCAGCTTGAGCTGGCCGCTTTTGAAACCGGCCAGGTTCACCACAGGTACCACCGCGCTGACGGCAACCGGGAAGGCAACCAGCCCGGCCTTGTTGAGTTCCGCCGAGGAGGGGAGGACATCGGTGGCGCCAAAGTGGCTTTGGTTGGCTTTGACCGCCACCAGCCCACGCTCAGAGCCAACAGCATCATATTTCAAACTGTGCCCGCTTTTCTGCAATGAGTTGGCCCATTTGTTATAGAGCGGTGCAGCCGCTGAAGAGCCGACCCCTTGGATTTCAACGGCGTGGGCAGTGGAGAAACTGCATAGCAGTGCCGTGACCAGGACGTAGGCAGATTTTCTTATTGTGAACATGAACTCTCCGGGTTTTGCTTTGTCATGAAAATGCAATATTATCAAATACGAATATAATTTAGGATAAAATTTTTTAACGTAAGATATTGTTTTAACAATGTCCTATGCTATTGACAAGTGACGGAATGACTGAGTGTCAGTCTTGATGTGACAAGCGGTAGCGCGGGCCGGGGCAAGGCCCTACAAGGCTGTCGCCAATGTGGCGGCCAGGGCTGTCCGTTGTCAGTGGAAAGATTCAGAGCGGTGTGCCCCATGGGTCTGCTGATTGGTTTCGTGGGACAATAGTGCCTTCCATTGCTTTATCTGGGTTGATCCAAACCACCATGCCGCTGTCTTCGATTCGTGTGCTGTCCATCATTCCTCCGATGACTCAGCTCAATACTCCATACCCCTCAACGGCCTATTTGACAGGCTTTCTACGGTCGCGCGGCATCGATGCCGTGCAGGAAGATCTGGCGCTGGCGCTGGTGCTGCAGCTTTTCTCGCGAGCGGGCCTGGCGGCCATGCGCAAGGTGATCGAGGCGATGCCGGCCCGGCAACGCACGCCGCTGGTGGCGGAGTTTGTGACTCATTTCGACCGGTATGCGGCCACGATCGACCCAGTAATGGCTTTTCTGCAGGGGCGTGACAGCACCCTGGCTTATCGGATCTGTAGTCGTCAATTCCTGCCGGAAGGCCCACGGTTTGACTCGCTGGAAGTGTATGTCGATCCCGATGACCCGACTGGCGGGGACCCGTTGGCCTGGGCGTTTGGAGCGCTGGGGGTACAGGATCGTGCCCGGCACCTGGCAACCTTATATATGAATGATCTGGCAGATGTGCTGCGCGAGGCCATTGATCCACGCTTCGAATTTGTCCGTTATGCCGAGTCATTGGCGCAGGCCCAGCCCAGCTTTGATCCGTTGGCTGAGGCGCTGGCTACACCGCGCAATCTGGTCGATGACACGTTGCACGCCTTGACACTGGCTGCGCTGGCGCGGCATCAGCCCAATCTGGTGTTGTTGTCGGTGCCTTTTCCTGGTGCGGTGTATGCCGCGTTGCGGATTGCACAGAGTATCAAGCAGGCTGATCCGTCGATCGTGGTCAGCCTGGGGGGAGGCTTTGTCAATACCGAGCTGCGTGAGCTGAGTGAGCCTCGGCTGTTCGATCATATCGATTTCGTGACGCTGGACAGTGGTGAGCGGCCACTTCTGGCCCTGCTGGAGCATCTGCAAGGCAAGCGGTCACGTGAGCGTCTGGTGCGTACCTTTGTCAACGATGCTGAAACGGGCCAAGTGCGTTATTTGAATTGGCCCGAGCCGGACATCCCTTTTGATGAGATCGGCACCCCGACCTGGGATGGCCTGCCGATCGACCGTTATCTGTCCCTGCTCGACATGCTCAACCCGATGCATCGACTGTGGTCGGATGGTCGTTGGAACAAGTTGACTGTGGCACATGGCTGTTATTGGAAGAAGTGCAGCTTCTGCGATGTGACGCTGGATTACATCTCCCGTTATGAGGCGGCTTCGGCCAAGGTGCTGGTAGATCGCATCGAGGCCATCATTGATGAAACCGGCCAGAGCGGATTCCACTTCGTGGACGAGGCCGCACCACCCAAGGCGTTGCGGGCGCTGGCGGAAGAGTTGCAACGTCGTCATCTGTCGATTTCCTGGTGGGGCAATATCCGCTTTGAAAAGTCCTTCACCCCGGAGCTGTGCCAGCTATTGGCCGACAGTGGGTGCATCGCAGTGACGGGGGGGCTGGAGGTCGCCTCTGATCGTCTGCTCAAGCTGATGAAGAAGGGCGTGTCAGTTGACCAGGTGGCGCGGGTGACCAGCGCCTTCACCGAGGCGGGCATCCTGGTGCATGCCTACCTGATGTACGGCTTCCCAACCCAGACCGTGCAGGACACGGTGGATGCGCTGGAGTATGTACGGCAGCTGTTCGAAGCAGGGTGCATCCAGTCTGGCTTTTTCCATCGGTTTGTCTGCACGGTGCACTCACCTGTGGGGCAGAGCCCAGAGGAATACGGCGTGACTTTGTTGCCTTTGCCCGAGATTTCATTTGCTAAGAATGATGTCGGGTTCATCGACCCGACCGGTGTCGATCATGATCGACTGGGTAAGGCGCTCAACAAGGCGTTGTACAACTATATGCATGGTATTGGGCTGGACCAGGATGTGCGGCGCTGGTTTGATGAGCGGGTGCCCAAGCCGCAAGTGCCCAAACATTTCATTAGCCGGGCTTTGCAGTCCCGGTGACTTTTCCGCCTGAACAAGCTGGATTTCCCCGCCATGCGCCGGGTTGGCCGCCCAGTGTATTGGGGCTGTCCGGCATCAGCATGGGTGGTTTGCACGACTGTCGATTTCTCTAGGGGCTGCGTCTGCCTGAGCCCAGGCGGTGCCGCGGTGTCTTGCCGTGTTTCCTGCTGTGAGTTGGTCGGCTGAGCGAACGCTTGATGGGGTGTTTGTTCGGTTTTTCGAACGTCATGGGCGTGGGTGATCATGCCATTTTTTATTTTTCAATGGCTTATCGATATATCTGCCTGGCCGATAGATTGGCACGATCTGTGCACTGTGTTGCCTCCATATAGGTAAAAACCATAACCCATCTGGCACCATCCGGAGGCTGCAGCGAGACATGAAACTCAATTTGATCCGACGTCCACCCACTCTGCAACAGACTGTCGCCCCACTCCCTGCCTGGCTGACCTGAGATCACGGCGAGCCCGCTGCATCTAAGATAGCCCATCGATTGCCCTGTCCGACCACTCTGCAGATCGGTGTCCGGCATGGTTTCCCCCGATGGCCCCGACGATGCATGCCTGCCATGGGCTCATCTGGCCAGTTGCCTGCAGGACAGGTCGGCAGCCCAGTCTGCCGGCAGGAGATAACCGAATCAATTCATACAGCGGCGAGCCTGCCCCCACGGCTCGGCTGTAGACAAAGAGGCTCAGCATGAATATGAAGAAACTCCCCACAATGATTGGCATCGCCATGGTGCTGGGTATTGTGGTCGGTACGTTCGCCAACCATATGGCACCTACGCCTGAAGCCGCCAAGAACATCGCGGGCTATCTATCGATCTTGACCGATGTCTTCCTGCGATTGATCAAGATGATCATCGGCCCGCTGGTGTTCGCCACTTTGGTGGCAGGCATTGCTGGCATGGGGGATGGCAAGACTGTAGGCCGTATTGGCCTGAAAGCCATGGGCTGGTTCCTGGCGGCATCGATCATATCGCTGTTCCTCGGGCTACTCATGGCCAATACCCTTACTCCTGGCGTCGGCCTGAATCTGCCGCTGCCAGACGCCCATGCGACAACGGAGCTGAAGACTGGTGCGCTGAACCTGAAGGATTTCGTGACCCACCTCGTCCCCAAGAGCTTCTTTGAGGCGATGGCAACCAATGAAATCCTGCAGATCGTGATTTTCTCGCTGTTTACCGGTTTTGCGCTGGGCACCATCAAGGATGGCGTCGGTAAGCCGGTGCTGGCCGTGGTCGAGGGGCTGGCAGAGTTGATGATGCGCATCACCAACTATGTCATGTATTTCGCACCGCTGGGTGTGTTCGCCGCTATTGCTGCGGTGATCACCAAGCAAGGGCTGTCGGTGCTGACCGTCTATGCCAAGCTGGTGGGCAGCCTGTATCTGTCGCTGGCCATTCTGTGGGTGCTGCTGATCGCAGGGGGGTATTTCTTCCTGCGTGGTGACGTATTCCGCCTGATCAAGATCATGCGCGCCCCGTTGATGATCGGCTTCGCCACTGCCAGCAGCGAATCGGCCTATCCCAAGGTGATCGAGCAACTGAGCCGGTTTGGCATCAAAGAGCGGATCTCCGGCTTCGTGCTGCCACTGGGTTATTCGTTCAATCTGGATGGCTCCATCATGTATACCTCGTTCGCCGCGTTGTTCGTGGCCCAGGTGTATGGCATCGAATTGAGCCTCAGCCAGCAGATCACCATGTTGTTGGTCCTGCTGATCACCAGCAAGGGCATCGCCGGCGTGCCACGCGCCTCATTGGTGGTGGTGGCGGCGGTGCTGCCGATGTTCGGGTTGCCCGAGGCGGGCATTCTGCTGATTTTGGGTATTGATCACATCATGGACATGGCCCGTACCGTGACCAATGTTCTGGGTAACGCCATTGCCACTGCCGTGGTGGCCAAGAGCGAAGGGGCAATCGGCCAGGACGCCCTGGGCGAAGCAGCACAGCCCTCGGCCCCCTTACCAGACGTGCCCCTGCATACCCCCGCAGCGGTACAGGCCTGACCTGTGATCCCTCACTGTGTTTGATGTCGTGTGAGCGTTGTCCTGCTCTCCACTTTGCGGCACGCATCGGCTTGCGTGCCGTTTTTTTTCGATGTGGCACCTATGATCCGAGCCCAGTCTTCAGTTGAGCCTGGATTCGTTGATCTGCTTGCAGGGGCAGGCGGCTACATCGCTTACAATGTCTTCAGATATCATTTCAACTTTTGTGTCCAACGGTATGTCCCACTGGCGACGGATCTGGCGAATTGCGGTTGTGCTGCTGATCATTACTGCCGCAGGGGCGGCGGGCTTTCACATCAGCCAGACGCTGGCGTATCAACAGCAATTGGCGCGCAGCCAAGTCCAGCTGCGGGTGTTCGGGCAGACCATCGCCAGCGAATTGGCCCGCTATGACTATGTGCCCCATGTCCTGACCCTGGACAGCAAAATCAACCAACTGTTGGACAACCCCGACCAGGCGGCGGTTGTGCAGGCAGCCAATCTGTATCTGTCGGCCTTGAACGAGCGCACCGCAACCCGCGCCATCTATATTCTCGACAAAACCGGCAAAGTACTGGCGACCAGCAATTGGCAGCGGCCTGACAGCTATCTGGGTGAAGACCTCAGCTACCGGCCCTATTTCCGCGCAGCGATCCAAGGCCAGACTGGTCGATTCTATGGGGTCGGCACCACACGTAGCGAGCCGGGCTACTATCTATCAGCGCCATTGGGCAATCGCCGGTCACCCAGCGGGGTGGCGGTGGTGAAAGTAGGGTTGGAGCCGTTGGAAGCCAACTGGCAAGGGCTGGACGGGGGCGTCCTGCTGGTGGACGAAAACGGCGTGGTGATTCTGGCCTCACAGCCCCGGTGGCGCCTGCAGACTGTGTTCCCCTTGGCGCCAGCCAAGCGTGCTGCGTTGGATCGCAGCTTGCAGTACAACCGTGCGCCACTGCCCAGCATGGGGATCGAGCAGCAGAAAGCCATTGCTGATGATGCCGAGTTAGTCCGCATCCGTAAGGGCTCCTTGCTGTTATCACAAAACATGCCCTTGGCTGGCACCGCCTGGCGTCTTTATCTACTGTCGAGTACCCAGGCATTGCAGATGGGGGCATTGAAAACTGCCACCCTGGCCAGCGGAGGCTCGGCCTTGTTGGCCTTGCTGGGCGTGGTGTGGAATGCCCGCCGCCGCATCAATGCTGAACGGCAGAAAGCCCGCATCGCGCTGGAGGCGGCTAACGCCGAGCTGGAACGCAAGGTGATCGAGCGCACCGCAGATCTGTCGGCGGCCAATCTGCAGCTACAGGCGGAGGTGACGGAGCGCATTCGCACCGAGGCTACTCTGCGCCGGGCGCAGGATGAGCTGCTGCAAGCCGGTAAGCTGGCGGTGATCGGGCAGATGTCCACTGGGATCGCCCATGAGCTGAATCAACCGCTGGCGGCCTTGCGGACGCTGTCTGGCAATACCGTGCGGTTTCTGGCGCGTGGTGATCTGGCCACGGCACAATCCAACCTGCAAACCATCATCCAGCTGGTGGAGCGGATGGGTAAGATTTCCGGTGCGTTGAAATCGTTCGCCCGTAAATCATCGAATCGGATGGTGCCGGTCGAACTCAACGCTGCGTTGGAGAACGCGTTGTTCCTACTGGAGACACGAATACACAGCGCGGGTGTCGTGATCGAGCGTGACATGCCTGCCCAAGCGTGGGTCAAGGCAGAGGCCACACGGCTGGAACAAGTCCTGGTCAACCTGCTGGCCAATGCCCTGGATGCGGTGGCCACTGTGACCAACCCGCACATCCGCGTGGTCGGCCAGCTTGAGCAGGGCGAGGTGTCCGTGAGCATCTGTGATAATGGCCCAGGTTTGACTGCAGAGGCCGAGGCGCGACTGTTCGAGCCATTTTTCACCACCAAACCGGTGGGCGAGGGGCTGGGCTTGGGGCTGACGCTGTCCATCGGCATCCTGGACGAGTTCGGAGGCCGCTTGAGTGGCTATCATCAACCACAGGGTGGGGCCTGCTTTACCATGGTGTTGCCGCAAACCACAAAGGAAATGTTGGGATGATAGAAGCCTTGCAGGTCTTGATCGTCGAGGATGATCCGGTCGTCCGGCTGGGGTGTGTTCAGGCCTTTGCTCTGGAGGGCATTGCGGCTATCGAAGCGGGTAGCGCCGAGGCGGCTCTGCAGCAGATCACGCCAGGCTTCCCAGGTGTGGTGGTGACCGACATCCGCCTGCCTGGGCAGGATGGCATGGCCTTGCTCAATACGTTACGTGCCCAGGCGCCAGATCTGCCAGTCATCATGATCACTGGGCATGGTGATGTCAGCTTGGCGGTGCAGGCCATGAAGCAGGGTGCCTACGACTTTCTCGAAAAACCATTTGCGCCAGAGCAGCTGGTCGAGGTAACACGCCGAGCGCTGGCGCAACGCCAGCTGTCGCTTGAGGTGGCCAGCCTGCGCGCGCAGCTGGCCAGCCACGATCATGTCGCGAACCAGATCATCGGCCATTCACCCGCGATGGCCCGCCTGCGCAGACTGATTGCCGAGGTCGCCAATACCGGGGCAAATGTGCTGATCCATGGCGAAACAGGCACTGGCAAAGAGCTGGTCGCCCGTTGCCTGCATGAAAGCAGCCAGCGTCATACCCGGCATTTCGTGGCGGTGAATTGTGGCGGGTTGCCCGAGCAATTGATCGACAGCGAGCTGTTCGGCCACGAAGCAGGGGCCTTCACCGGGGCGGCCAAGCGACGTATCGGCAAGATCGAGCATGCACAAGGCGGCACCCTGTTTCTGGATGAAATCGAGAGCATGCCGATGCCGATGCAGATCAAGTTGCTGCGGGTATTGCAAGAGCGTGTGCTGGAGCGCCTTGGCTCCAATGCTCTGCTGCCGGTCGATATCCGGGTGGTGGCTGCCACCAAGTCCGATCTCAAGCGGATGGGCGAGGCGGGGCATTTCCGCTCTGATCTCTACTACCGCTTGAATGTGGTGACGCTGGAGCTGCCACCCCTGCGTGAGCGGCGTGAAGATATCCCCCAGTTGTTCCAGCATTTTCTATTGCAGGCGGCACAACGCTTCGAGCGTGACCCACCTGTCTTGCAACAGGCAGACATGGCCCGGCTGATGGCCTACAACTGGCCAGGCAATGTCCGAGAGCTGCGCAATGTCGCTGAACGGTGCGCATTGGGGCTGGGGTTGGCCATCGGGACATCTGACGAGCCGATGGAGCACACCAGCCTCAATCAGGCGGTGGAACAGTTTGAGAAAGCGCTGATCCGTGACGCCCTGCACCGTTGTGGCGGCAATCTGTCCAAAGCAGCGGAAGCCCTGTCAGTGGCCAAGACCACCCTGTTCGACAAGGTGAAGAAGTATCGGCTTTCATGACCCGCCAGCAGGTTGACAGCATGTTTCAACCGGCCACGGATATCTGCTGATCAGCCCGGCAGGCTGCTGATCCTGGCGGGTGTCGGGGCAGGGCTCAAAGCAAATGGATGCCCATACGCCGCACCACCAGGGCGAACAGACCGAAGCAGAGCATGGTCAGCACCACACAGACCAGCAAGGTCAGCCAGAACCCGCAGCGCGGCAGCAAAGCCGGAAACACCAGAAACATCGGCAAGGTCGGCACCACATACCAGAACGTGTACCACGCATGGTTCGCAATCTTGTCTGCAGGCTGCTTTTCCACATACAGCCAGATCAGCGTCAAGACCGTGACCAACGGCAGCGAAGCAATCAAGGCACCCAGTCGATCGCTCCGCTTGGCCACCTCTGATACCAGCACGATGACGGCTGCCGTCAGACCATATTTGGTGATCAACCACAGCATGATGCGCCTATTCAGGGGATGGATGTCCACCCGATTATAGGCCACCTGCGTCACCAATGGCTGTTGGTGCGCTATCCGCCCCTGGCCTTTAGGTAGACCTGACTGAGTTTGGTATGCCATGACTGTGGCTGGCCACGGCGCGGAGGGGGTATTTCATTGTCTGGTTGGCTGGGCTGTGGTGATTGCCCACCAGGGCGCTTCGCTTTGATTCAGTACGGCAGACCAGTACCAGGCTGAGGCATCTCGCCATTGCCTGCCTTGAGTGTCGATGATCCGTTCCTCCACCGTCCATGTGTCGTGGCCTTTACGGGCGATGAAACGGGACCATTGCTGGCCATTTTTGTCGATGGCGGGTTGCAGGGTCAGCTGATAGCCATGGGCCTTGAAGCAGTCGATACTGGGGTGGAGCTTGCGCGAGGGTGCGTTGACCCAGCGCAGGATGATTTCGCGTTCTCCGTCGGTGAAACGCGCCATCTTGCCGGGGAACCCAGTTTGGAATCGTTGCTCCAGCGCGGTCAGCGGAAGGGGCCGAAGCGGACGGCCATCCAGCGTAGTGGGCCAGCCAGGGAATGGTGTGGCGCGGGTGATGGGGGGTGTGCGCCAGGGCAATAGTGGTAGCGTGGCGGCCAGCAGACACCATGCGAGAAAGCAGGTTTGCAGGCGGGTCATGGGGTTGTTCCTGTGCGCTGATGGAGGGCGGTGATGGCGAGGGCCGTGGCCAGAAATGCCATGACCCCGATTGCGTCATGAAACCAAGGCGGGGCCTGCACCAAGCCGCTTTCTGAATAGAACAGGGCAGTTGTGCGCCCGGTGTTGGCCAGGTAGACCAAGAGCGGTGTGCCAAGTAGGCAACCCAGCGTGCGTAGCGAGTTCAGCCCTTGCCAAGTGGCGAGGGAGGCACTCAGCACCCAGCCGGCCCATAGCATTTTGACACCGCTGCACGGGGCATCGATGGCGATCTGCCGGGTCTGCCAAAGTAGCAGTGAGCCGTCTTGCATGACGGGTAAGCCTTGCCATTGCAGCCAGGTGGCCGCGCCAGCACAAGTCAGATAGCGCATGGGGTAGCCGAGGTAGAACTGCATGGAGGCGGACAGTGGCAATGACAGCCAGCAGAGTGTCCAAAGCCCGACATGCCAGGGCCGCCCGGTACGTAGTCCGCTGGCCCAGCTGGCCAGTGCCAGGCAACCGAGGCTGCCTCGGATGGCCATGGGCAGGTCGAGGGCAATGGCCAGCATGTATAGAGTCAATAAGACAGCGGGTGTGATCAGTAGCCGATCAGTGGCGAGGTTGTGGCTGTGGCGCAGGGCCAGCAAGGCGGCCAGCACGGCTGGCAACCAACCCCAGGGTTCGTTCGAGGCGTCCAGTGTGCCCTGGATCACCCATTTCCAGACTGGCCAGGTGGCGCCGACCAAGGCCAGTGTCAGGCCGATGATGACTGGCCTCATGGCTTGCGAGCCTTCCGATACCCTTGCCAAATCAGTACGCCGACCACGATCAGAATCAAGGCCCAGGTCTCGGGCTCCGGCACGGTGGGCACGGTGCCGGGCTGCGCGGGCTCCAGATTGGCGTCATCATATTGCTGCTGGTTTTCCAATACGACTGCGCCAGATACGGGGGTGACCAATTGATACTGCTGTGCCAGTTGAATGGCTTGCTGTGGGGCCTTGGGTATCAGGCGGCGGACTTCATCCTGCGCCCACAGGCGGACGAGGTGTTCACCTCGTGGGCCGGTTGGGGGGGCGGCAGGTGCAGATTCGCGTTGTCGCGCCAAGATCCATTCGGCCTGGCCCACTTGCCACGATTGAAACAGTTGTTGCAATGCTTGTTCGGGCTGGTTCAATGCCTGGCGGGTCTGCAGATGGGGCAGATTGTCCAGCGTGTTCAGCAGTTGATGGCTGCCTGCTTGCATTTGCAGGCTGTAAAGCCGGGCTTGTCGCGGGTTGTTGGCCAGCGCTGCTTTCAGCTGCGGTGCGGTATGGCTGAACGGGTATGGCTGGGCACCGTGCAGCCACACGACAGCACGATCAGGTCCGGCCTGTGCCCATTGCCAAGCCATCAACAGGGCCGGGGTGTTGTCTTGGCCGCCTGCAAAGTTGAGGTCCTTGAGCATTGCCACATTCAGCGGGCCAAGGGTGGGGGGATCGTCGGTGGCAGCGATCAACTGCCATTCAATGTGCTTGGGCAGGGCTGCCAGACTATGTTCCAGTGCCGCTGGCAGCTTGTGCATGCTACCAGAGCCATCCACCACGATGGTCACCTGGCTGGGTCGCCAGCGTGGTCGTTCGACCGCACGCTGGGTGATCAGCGTAGTCGATGGCGTGTGATCATCGATCTGCCAAGCGGGGGTATCGGCCAGGGTGTGGCCTGACAGCACCTTGGCGGTGGGGCTGCCCAATTGCGGGTCACTGAGTTGTGCGGTGATTGCCAAGGCAGGTTGCTGTGCCGAGGAGGGGAATGCCGCGCCGCCCTGGATGGGTTGATCGGCTTGCAGGATGAGCTGGTGTCGCAATGCCTCTGGGATTTCGAAATTGCGGTCCAGCAATGCTGGCAGTTGGGTCTGGGCGCGATGGCGGCTGGTGGGTTGCACGGGGAAGCTGATCCCCAGCCGGATCTTCATCTCCTGTTTATCCGGCTGCACCGGGAATAATTGAAACTGCACACGATCAGGCCCTGCAGTGGTGACCAGTAGCGGGTCGCGTTTTGTCGAGACCACGGCTTGATAGGCGCTCCGGACTTCATTACGCCCACCAAAGGCGGCCTCTTTGGGTACGCCATCGATCCATAGATTGGCTCTGGAAATGACGGCTCCAGGCGGCAGCAGGAGTTGTCCACGGGCTTCCTGCTGTTGTTTCGTCTCATTGCGGAAGTGCATGGTCCATTCCATATAACCGCTACCCGATTGGGTTTGAAGCGTGCCATTCAACGATGAGCTGGTCAGGGACAGACCTGGAATCCTGCCCCCGATCCAATCCGTGCCCTGTGCCAGGTCTAACGTTTCGTCGAACCGATGCCACTCATGCGGGCTATGTCGTTGGGGGGCTGAGCGCTGGAAAAAGGTATCCCCGGTGACCTGATAGAACACCCGTTGTGCCAGATCCGCTGTGTTGACATCGCTTGGCACCAGCAGTGCACCGGCAATGTCCAGCTGGCTTGGCTGGATGCCATAGCTCCAGGCCAGCAGGTGTTGTTCGTTACCCAGCAGCCGTAACCACCGGATGCCGAATCGTTGCCAATCTGGCGTGGATGAGGTGGCCATGTTGAAACCGATACGTGTCGCCAGCAGTGGCACATTACCCAGCAGCAGCAACGCCATCACCACTACGCCAGTACGCCACAGGCTGGGAAGGGGCTGGTGATTGAAGCCAGGGTTGGATTTCAAGCGCTGTCGTACCCGCCAAGTGGCAATGCATGCAAAGAACGGCGCCAGTGATAATAAGCCCAGGCCAGAGATGAGGATCGCAAAGATACTCATGGGCATCAGCGGGGCAAACAAGATGCTGTAGAGCACAGTGACCAACATGGCTACGTTATTCAGCACCGCCAACCACCTGATATGGCGACGCCGCCACGCCTCCGATGAAAACAACACCAGCCCGTTGCTGATCGGCACGATGGCCACCAGCAACATATGCAGTGGTGTCGGGATGGGGTCGAAAAACGTATCCCGGCACATGTGTGTGGTCGCCTCGATCAGCAAGGTGACCAGCGGCAACAAGAAACCGCATATCGCCAATAGCACTTGGCGGAACATGGATATCTTCCGCATTGGTTGCGTTTCAGGAGTGGGGTTGGCTGGCTCGGTCATGATAGCTTCGTGGAAAAGGTGAGCTGATATATTCACAGTCTATGATGAATGATTGACGCAGTGGCTGTGAAGGGCGTGTGAAATGGCGATCGCCAAGTCGCTAGATGTGACAGGGCGAGCGGATTGCTGCGCAGGGATCGTGTCGTGGATCATGATCGACCCTGCCATGAGTGCTGATAGCGCATCGCCCACAGCAGCGGGCGGAAGAGAGATCGGCTGGATGGCCTGTAGTAAGGTTTCAAGCAGGCAACCGACCCGCAACCGGCGTGACTCCGCTGTCTTGCCGCCTGTGTCCGCTGCTTCAGTCTTGGCGGTGACCTCCGCCTCTCACCAGGTATTCAATGAACGTCAGCAAGGGTGGTGCGGAAAGCCAATGAAAACAGGGCGCCTTGGCGCCCTGTTTTCATTCTACTTGCCCATCAATGGGCAAGAGTGCTTGATCGATCAAGCGAAGCGTTTGGCCACGACACTCCAGTCAACCAGCTTCCAGAAGCCTTCCAGATAGTTGGGGCGGCTGTTCCGGTAATCGATGTAGTACGCGTGCTCCCACACATCACAGGTCAGCAGGGCGGTGTCGGCGGTCGTCAACGGCGTGCCTGCAGCAGAAGTATTGACGATATCGAGTGAGCCATCGGCTTTTTTCACCAGCCAAGTCCAGCCAGAGCCAAAGTTGCCAGCAGCAGAGGTGTTGAACGCTTTCTTGAATTCATCGAAAGAACCCCACTTGGCATTGATGGCGTCTGCCAAGGCCCCAGCAGGCGCGCGGGCGTCGCCATTGGGGTTGGGTGCAAAGCCCAGCCAGAAGAAGGTATGGTTCCACACCTGAGCTGCGTTGTTGAACAAACCACCTGCCGGCGCTTTCTTCACAATCTCTTCCAAGGACAGATTTTCGTTGTCTGTACCCTTGATCAGGTTGTTCAGGTTGGTGATGTAGGTTTGATGATGCTTGCCATAGTGGTATTCAAGGGTTTCCTTCGACATGAAGGGGGCCAGGGCGTCGAGTGCGTAGGGCAGTTCGGGCAGCTTGTGTTCCATTGAATTCTCCAGGGAATGGTTTGAGTATGATGTGAGCCAAGCGGCTCTGGTGACAAAGCAATGCCTGGAGTTTAGCAGTTTCAGGGGAAATGCGACAATACCTGAGTAAATTACTCTTCTTTTTCCCGTGGCGCGTCCGAGCTAGTTTCTACCCCGTTGCTGTGTTATCTTCAAGGCAAATCAATAAAATGGTGTTTACTGTCGCCATGAGCCTGTTATCGCTGATTGCTGCGTTGCTGCTTGAGCAGTTCAAGCCGCTCGAATTCCGCAACGAGTTCATGCGCGCATTTGCGCGTTTTGCCAACAAACTGGAGCGAAAACTCAATGCCGGGGAGTACAAACATGGTTTGATTGCCTGGCTGATTGCCGTGGTGCCGGCTTGTGCGCTCACTGTTGCTGTCTACTACCTGCTTTTTCGTCTGTCACCCGCGTTGGCTTGGGCTTGGAACGTAGTGGTGCTGTACATGATGATGGGGTTCCGGCATTTCAGCCATGCTTTCAGCGGGATCTCTGAGGCGTTGAAAATCGGAGACGCTGATCACGCACGCCAGTTATTGTCGGACTGGACCAATCAAAACACTACCGAGATGAACGATGGCGAGGTCTCACGCCTGGCCATCGAACAAGGCTTGATCGATTCATATCGCCATGTGTTTGGCACCATTTTCTGGTTTCTGATTCTGCCTGGGCCCGCAGGGGCTGTCCTGTATCGCTTTGCAACGCGGCTGGCGCAAAAATGGGGCGATCGTGATCAGGCAGGGGCAGATCAGTTCGGACGTTTTGCCATGCTGATGCAGACACTGCTCGATTGGGCACCCATCCGGCTGACGTCGGTGAGTTTTGCGATTGTTGGTGATTTTGAAGATGCCGTGTACTGCTGGCGCTCCCAGGCTCAGGCGTGGACCAATTACGATTATGGAATCTTGCTGGCCAGCGGCGCGGGAGCGATCGGCATCAAACTGGGCGAGCCATTGCATCAAGACAATACACTCAAGTTCAGACCTGAGCTTGGCATCGGTGACGAGGCTGATGCTGACTATCTGGCAAGTGCTGTCGGCTTGGTCTGGCGGGCGGTGCTGCTATGGTTGTTCTTGATATTGTTGTTCAGCGTGACGCACTGGGTGGGCTGAGGTTGTCCATTTGCCCTCTGCTGCCAATACTGACGCGATGACGGGCTATTTTTGATCAGAGTCGATAGGCCAAAAAAAACCGCAGTTGAACACTGCGGTTTTTTTCTGAGCGCCGCTTGCCTGGTCGGGCCTTGCCAACCGGGGCTATCAGCGCGTTGCGACCAAGCAGTCTACTTGATGACTTGCAACTTGGGGCGAGGCTTGGGTTTGTCACCCGCCTCCGATGTCGGTGCGGTGGGTGGCTCGGTCGGCGGGGTGGTCGGTTCAGGCGCAAAGCTCATGCCCGTACCGGTTTCCCGGGCAAAGATTGAAATGACCGCGCCAACCGGCACCACGATGTCTCTGGCAGTGCCGCTGAAGCGGGCCGAGAACATGATCCAGTCATTGCCAATATCCAGCCCTTTTGTCGCCCCATAGCCGATATTCAAGACGATCTCGCCATCTTTGACGAATTCGCGTGGCACCTTGACCTGATCGTCCAACACCGCTACTGCCAGGTAGGGGGTATAGCTGTTATCCACGCACCACTGGTGTATGGCGCGAATCATATAAGGCTTGGTCGAAATTTCGCTCATTCGGGCACTCCTTGGGCTGCTTACTTGCGCATGGCCTTTTCAGCAGGGGTCAGCGAGTCGATGAAAGCTTGGCGGCTGAACAGGCGCTCAGCATACTTCAGCAGGTGAGGGTTGGGTTTTGAGAAATCAATGCCATAGTGCTCAAGGCGCCACAGCAGCGGGGCCACTGCAACATCGAGCATTGAGAATTCATCGCCCAGCATGAATTTCTGCTTGGAGAAGATCGGTGCGATCTGGCTCAGGTTTTCGCTGATTGCCTTGCGAGCCTTGTCCTGATCTTTCTTGGTGCTTGAGCTGTTCTCCAACACGCGGACATGGCAGAACAGCTCCTGATTGAAACGGTACAGGAACAGGCGGGCGCGAGCTCGCATGATCGGGTCTGCAGGCATCAGCTGTGGGTGAGGGAACCGCTCATCGATGTATTCGTTGATGATGTTGGATTCATGCAGGATCAGATCGCGTTCGACCAACACCGGCACTTCATTGTAGGGGTTCATCACGGCCAGGTCTTCCGGCTTGTTATGCACATCAACATCGTTGATCTGGAAGTCCATGCCTTTTTCGAACAGAACGATTCGGCAGCTATGGCTGAATGGGCAAGTGGTACCGGAGTACAGAATCATCATGATGGGGCCTTTGTGTTGCTATGTTCGGTAAAAAGTGAATTTTACCAAAGTCGATTGGTGGAAAGCGAATTTTGATTGATAACCTTTTGTTGTTAAATGAAAAACGGGAGGCTTTGCCTCCCGTTTTTCATTGGCCCGGATCAAATCGATCAGTGCACATCTTTCCAGTACTCTTGTTTCAGAGCATAGGTCAGCGGCACCAATACCAGAATCAGGAACAACAGGACGATGTAGCCAATGGTTTCGCGGGTATTGGCCGAGGGTTCGCCCATGTATACCAAGTAATTGACCAGATCGCCCACCAGCTGGTCGTAATCATGGGTATCCGCCTTGCCATTTGTCAGGCTGGTCATGCTGCCTGGCTTGATGAGCTTCAGCACTTTTTCCTCATGGCCATGCTCGCCTTCTGCTTTCTTGACCTCCAACACCTGATCGCCTTGCAGCTCGTACAACACATGGGGCATGCCGACCTTGTCGAATACCGTGTTGTTCCAGCCTGTCGGGCGGGTTTCATCACGATAGAAGCCACGCAGATAGGTATAGAGCCAATCTGCACCGCGTGAGCGGGCAATCACGGTGAGGTCTGGCGGGGGGGCACCCAACCAAGTTTTACCGTCGGCAGCGGTCATGGAAACCTTCATCAGATCGCCAATTTTGGCTTCCTTGCTGAACAGGAAATTGTCCTTGATCTGTTGCTCGGTCAGGCCGATATCCTGCAGGCGGTTATAGCGCATGTAAGCGGCACTGTGGCAGTTCAAGCAATAATTGACGAATAGCTTGGCACCGCGTTGCAGCGACTCATAGTTACGTGTATTGGGCTCGAACTTGTCCAATTTGACGTCTTCACTGGCCATCGCCATCAATGGCGCGGCCAGCAGGACAACCAGCAATTTGCTGAACAATTTTTTCATCTTGTTGTGCTCCCTTAACCTGTCACACGAGTCGGTACAGGCTTGGTCGAATCATTCTTGGTATACCACGGCATCAACAGGAAGAAGCCGAAGTAAACGAAGGACAAGATCTGCGCGATGATGGTGCGGGTGTCTGTCGATGGCAATGCACCGAGGATGCCCAGACCGACGAAGGCAATCACGAACAGGAACAGCGCAATCTTGAATTTCGGGCCACGGTAGCGGATCGACTTCACCGGGCTACGATCCAGCCAGGGTAGGAAGGCAATGATCACGACTGCCGCACCCATGGCCAGCACCCCCCAGACTTGCGTACCCAGGAATGACGGTACGGCACGCAAAATGGCGTAGAACGGGGTGAAGTACCAGACCGGCGCGATGTGTGGCGGGGTCTTCAATGGGTCGGCTGGAATGAAGTTGTTGTCTTCCAGGAAGTAGCCACCCATGGTCGGCAGGAAGAAGACGATGGCACTGAATACGACGAGGAAAACAGCGACGCCGAAGATATCCTTCACCGAGTAGTAAGGGTGGGAGTGGATGCCATCCAGTGGCAGACCGGTTTTGGGGTCTTTGGGTTGCTTCTTGATCTCGATGCCGTCCGGGTTGTTGGAGCCGACTTCGTGCAATGCAACCAAGTGGGCAACGATCAGCAGCAGCAGTACCAGCGGAACGGCAATCACGTGCAAGGCGAAGAAGCGGTTCAGTGTTGCATCGGAGACGACGAAATCGCCACGGATGAATACCGCCAGGTCTGGTCCGATCACCGGGATCGATGCAAACAGGTTCACGATCACCTGTGCACCCCAGAATGACATCTGTCCCCAAGGCAGCAGGTAGCCCAGGAAGGCTTCGGCCATCAGGCACAGGAAGATCAGCATGCCAAAGATCCAGACCAGCTCACGCGGTTGTCGGAACGAGCCATACAGCAGGCCACGGAACATGTGCAGGTAGACCACCACGAAGAACATCGATGCGCCAGTGGAGTGCATGTACCGGATGATCCAGCCACCAGATACATCACGCATGATGTATTCGACTGAGGCAAACGCCAAGTTTGCATCAGGTTTGTAGTTCATCGTCAGGAAGATGCCGGTGACGATCTGGATGACCAGTACCAGCATGGCCAGGGAGCCAAAGTAGTACCAGAAGTTGAAGTTCTTGGGTGCAACATATTTACCCCATTGCTCCTCCCACATTTTGGTGAGCGGAAAACGGGCGTCGATCCAGTCGATCAGTTTTTGAGAGTTTGCCACGGAATGCTCCCTTATTTGTCTTCACCGATCAGGACACGGGTGTCGCTGAGGTATTTATGCGGCGGGACGATGAGGTTGGTCGGCGCGGGAACCCCTTTGTACACGCGACCGGCCAGATCGAACTTCGAGCCATGACAGGGGCAGTAGAAACCACCCATCCAGTCGGCTCCCAGATCGGCTGGTGCCAGATCCGGACGGTGGGTTGGCGAACAGCCAAGGTGGGTACAGATCCCGACCGCGATCCACACATCGGGCTTGATGGCACGGGTGGCGTTCTTGGCGTATTCCGGCTGCTGGTCGGCTTCTGACTTGGGATCAGCCAGCTTGTCGTCCAGCTTGGCCAGATTGGCGATCTGTTCTTTGGTGCGGGAAAGAATCCACACCGGCTTACCGCGCCATTCCACGTTGATTTTCTGGCCGGATTCGAGCTTGCTGATGTCCACTTCCACCGGTGCCCCGGCAGCCTTGGCTCGTTCACTTGGCGCGAAAGTCAGCACGAATGGCGTCGCCACGCCACCCACCGCGACGGCCCCGGCTGCACCGGTAGCCGCAACGAGGAAGCGGCGTTTGCTGTTATCGACTTGAGTATCGCTCATCGTTGATCCCTGTTATTTTGGAAACCATGACCCTGGGTTTGTTGACGTTAATTTTGCGATCCGGCCTGCAATTGACCCCATATGGGGCAGTTTCCGGCGATGGCTACGCGCCGAAGGCCAAGCATGCGGGATGGCAAAACTAACGCCAGCGAAACCCTAAACCATCCGATTTTACCCGATATCGGAAAGTGGGTAAAACCCGATGGCGGGTCTGTGCGTTGCCGGGCCTTGTATGCCTTGATCTGGATCAGATTATGCAGGGTTGTCGATGTCGATGAAGTGATGTGTCAGCCCGAATTCACCCGCCAGATAGCGGCCCAATGCCTCGATGCCATAGCGTTCGGTGGCGTGGTGACCGGCAGCAATGAATGCGACGCCGGCTTCCCGGGCAGTATGGACGACTGCTTCGGAGATTTCACCGGTGATATAGGCATCAACACCTTGTGCAATGGCATCGTTGAAGTAGCTTTGCGCGCCACCCGTGCACCAGGCTACGCGGCGGACTGCCTGGGTCGGGTCACCGATGATCAGAGGTGGGCGACCGAGTTGCTGGGCGATGTGGTCGGCAAAGATCGAAAGGGGCAGGGTGTCAGATAATACGCCGACAGCGCCCAGATTTTGTTCACCGAAGTTGCCGTCCGCCATCAGTCCGAGTTTTTGCGCGAGTTGTGCGTTGTTGCCGAGTGTCGGGTGGGCGTCCAACGGCAGGTGATAGCCAAACAGATTCAGGTCGTTGGCCAGTAAAAGCCCGATGCGTTGACGTTTGATGCCGACGATCCGGGCGTCCTCGTTTTTCCAGAAGAAGCCATGATGGACCAGGATGGCATCGGCTTTCAGATCAAGTGCGGCTTCGATCAGTGCGCGGTTGGCAGTGACGCCGGTCACGATGGTTTCGATCTGTTCACGGCCTTCGACTTGCAATCCATTGGGAGCGTTGTCTTTGAATCGGGCGAGGTCGAGCAGCTGGTGGAGATGGCGTTCGAGTTCTGGGCGGGTGATCATGTGGACGGTCTCGGTAGGAGAAATGCCGGAATTGTCGCACATCATCGAGTGCCAGGTTTTGTCGGCATCATGTCAACCCAACCTGGTCGGTGTGGAGAGCGCACCAACTGCCGCTTCATGGTTGGATGAAGCGGCAGTGTGGTCATCGCTGGGTCGCTGCTTCGACTTCCTCGATTGTTCTGGGGATGGGGTCGCCCAGAACACGTGAGCCAGTGTCGGTGATCAGCACATCGTCTTCGATCCGGATACCGCCAAAATTGCGGAAGGCGTCGAAGGCTGCATAGTCGATGAGATGAGTGAATCGGCCCTCTGCGCGCCAGCGGTCGATCAAGGCTGGAATGAAGTAGATGCCCGGCTCGATGGTCACCACCCAGCCTGCCCGGACAGGGCGGGCCAGGCGCAGTGATTTCCGCCCGAAATCGCGGCTGCGCTCATATCCTTCGCCGTAGCCGACCCAGTCTTCGTTCAGTGCTTCCATGTCGTGGACATCCAGGCCCATCAGGTGCCCCAGGCCGTGCGGGAAGATCAGGGCAAAGGCGCCGGTGCGGATGATTTCATCGGTGTCGCCTTTGAACAGCCCAAACTGTTTCAGACCATCGACCAGAATCCCTGCTGCCAGCTCATAGACTTGCAGATAGGGTACACCGGGCTTCAGTGCGTCGATTGCAGCCAGCTGGGCATTCAGCACGGTCTGATAGATGGCGCGCTGGCGTTCGTCAAAGCGCCCGCCGACTGGAATGGTGCGGGTGATGTCGCTGGCGTAGTGCATGGGGCTTTCCGCACCACTGTCATTCAACAACAGGTCGCCTGCACGTAGGGTGTTGTGGTGGTAGTGGTTATGTAGCACCTCGCCTCGCTTGCTCAGAATGGGGGCGTAGGACTGACGGCAGCCGTGTGACCAAGCGTAGCCCTCCATGGCGCCGACAATGGCTTGCTCTGTGGCACCGGGTTGCGCCATGCGCATGGCGATCAGGTGCATTTCTTTGGTGATCGACAGCACTTGCTCGATATTCGCGATCTCGGCAGCGCTCTTGACGGCGCGGATGTCGATGATGGCTTTGCAGGCGCTTGGGCTGGTCAGGTTGTCGAGCTCAGCCAAGCTGATGCCGATCCACTCGCTGAGGCGGATGCGATTCTGTGCGCGATATTGCGGTGGCAGGTGTAAGGTGCGGCCAGCTTGCCGGGCTTGGCGCAGTACGCTGGCAATATCGCCCAATGGAGCGGTGCGTGTGACCCCGACGCGGTCAGCCTGCTCGGCCAGCGATGGCAGCGGGCCTGTCCAGACGATGGCGTCCAGGCTCGGGTCGTCACCAAACAGGGTGGTTTCACCTGTGTCGAGGTCGATGATGCCGACCAGGTCGGGCAGGTCGATACCGAAAAAGTAGAGAAAGCTACTGTCCTGCCGGAACGGCTGGATGTTATCAGTGTAGTTGCCAGGGTTGTCGCCATTGCCAGGAATGATCAGCAAACCGTTGCTGACCTGTTTGCTCAGGGCTTCGCGGCGCTGAATATAGGTCGTTCGTTCAAACATGATGGATTCTGCCCACGTGATCAGTCATGAATCATTGCGGAGTACCACATCGGCATGCGCCCACCGCCATCGAGATGGCTGTAGTTGAGCGCATGCCGCTGAGGTCATTGCTGGCTCAATTGGCCGTCGATCAAGCGCCACAGCTTGAGCGGGTTGCCATCCTGCAGCGCGGTCGGCAACAGCGCGGCAGGGAAGTTCTGATAGCAGACCGGGCGCGCGAAGCGGTGAATGGCCATGGTGCCCACCGATGTGCTACGTCCGTCGGATGATGCCGGGAATGGCCCGCCATGAACCATTGCATGGCTGACTTCGACGCCAGTCGGGAAGCCGCCAAACAGCAGGCGCCCAGACTTGCGGCGCAACGACTGCACCAGCTCCGGCCAGTTGGCCAGCTCGCTTTCGGTGGCGTGCAGAGTGGCAGTCAGCTGGCCTTCCAGCGCGGAGACAGCGTCGAGCAGGCTGGCTTGATCGGGGCAGCGGATCACCAACGTCGAGGGGCCGAACACCTCATCTCTCAGCAACGGCTGGCCGCACCAGTGTGCCGCATCGGTCACCATCAAGGCGGGGCGGGCTTTGCAGCCTTCGCCGGTTTCACTCAAGCGGGCATCGATGCCTTGCTGGGCGCCTTGGATACGGATGCCGGCATGGTAAGCCCGCGCAATGCCAGGGTTCAGCATCACACCGGGCTGGATGTCGCTCAGGGCGGCTTCCAGTGTGGTGAGGAAGCGATCCAGCGCTGGGCTGTCGATGGCCAGGATTACGCTCGGGCAGGTGCAGAATTGACCGGTGCCCATCGTCACGGAGGCCGCCAAGCCCTTGGCAAGCGCTTCAGTCTGGGTATCCAGCGCACCCGGCAGCATCACCATCGGGTTGAGGCTGCCCATCTCAGCATAAACTGGGATCGGCTGGGGGCGTGCAGCGGCAATGTCCATCAACGCCTTGCCACCACTGTATGATCCGGTGAAACCGACGGCCTTGACGTGGGGGTGCTTGACGAGCGCCGAGCCGACCGTGCTGCCGTCACCAAAGATCAGGGAGAACACGCCTTCGGGCAAGCCTTCAGCCTGGACGGCGGCCTGCACGACACGGCCAACCAATTCCGACACGCCAGGGTGCGCCGAGTGGGCCTTGACGATAACAGGGCACCCAGCCGCCAGCGCTGCAGCAGTATCACCACCGGCAACGGAGAAGGCGAGTGGGAAGTTGCTGGCACCGAAGACGACAACGGGGCCCAAAGGCTGCCACATGGAGCGCAGATCAGGCTTGGGGAGTGGCTGGCGTTGTGGATCGGCGCGATCGATCCGGGCATCGACCCAGTGGCCTTGTTCGGCCAGGTCGGCAAATAAGCGCAGCTGCAAGCAGGTGCGCCCCAGCTCACCCCGCGCCCGTGCCTCTGGCAGGCCGGTTTCCTGAGGCATGCGCTCGGCCAGCTGATCAGCGATGCCCTCCAGGCCGGTGGCGATGCGGCGCAGCAGTGCTGCACGGGTTTGGCCGCTGCTGCTGGCAAAGCTGCTGAAGGCCTGCTCCGCCAGGTTGGCTGCGGCATCGACTTCTTGTTGGGTCGCACAGCGGAAGGCAGGTTGCAGGCGCTCACCTGTCGCAGGATTGAGGGCGTGGAATTCGGCCCCGCTGGCGGTTCCTGTTTGTGCGCCGATCAGGGATCGGCCTTGCAATTCGATCATCTGTTGACCTCTTGAATGAGCCAAAGGCAGCACATGGCTGCCTTGAATTGAATATGACGGTCGCGCTGACTGCCTTGAGACATCCGACCCATACTGAAACGGGGCCAATACCGATGTCGGTCTGCATGGTCACCACTCGCCATCAAGCTGAAACAACCGTGTCGATGATGCTTGGGTGCGGTACGGTCAGTGCTGTTTCATGGCCATGCCGCAAGCCGCACACATGAGTCATGATGTAGCGCGGCTTGCAGCAATGGTTGTGGCCATGAAATCAAGCCACCAGAACCCGTATGGCAGGACTTAGATGGCAGGGCGGTTTTGCAGCGCGGTGTCAATGACAGCCTGTGCTGCGGCCAGTTCGTCGCCAACCACTTCCAGACGAGGCGGACGGACACGGCTGTTGCCCCAGCCCAGGCGCTCTTGCGTCAGTTTGATCAGCTGAACGAACTTGGGCACGGTATCCAGGCGCAGCAGCGGCAGGAACCAGGCATACAGCTTGGCAGCAGCTTGCCAGTCGCCTGCCATGGCCAGATCATACAGTTTCACAGACTCGTGCGGGAAGGCATTGACCAGACCGGCAATCCAGAATTCCGCACCTGCGGCAACGCCCTCGACCAGGCAGTCATCCACGCCCACGCCCAGGGTCACGCGATCACCCAGCAGCGCCTTGATAGCGGTGACGCGGCGCGCATCGGTGGAGGATTCCTTCACCGCCGCCACGTTTTCGAATTCGTTGGCCAGTTCTTGGATCTGGCTGGGTTGGAAGTCGGTGCGGTAGGCAACTGGGTTGTTGTAGACGATGCAAGGCAGCTTGGTGGCTTGGATGACAGCGGCAACGTGGGCCTTCATTTCGCGCCAGTCGGTGCTGTAAACATAGGGTGGCAATACCATCAGGCCCTGTGCGCCTTCGGCCTCGGCAGCCTGGGCCAGCTTCACGGCTTCTGCGGTGGACAGCGAAGCAATACCAGGAACGACCGGAACATTGGTCTTGGTGGCCAGGGTACGGATGATGGCGAGTTTTTCATCGAAGGTGAGCGTGGCGCTTTCACCCAGCGACCCGCAGGGGATCAGGGCTGTACAACCCGCTTCGATTTGCCATTTGGCATGCTCGACCAGCATGGCATGATCGATGCTCAGATCAGCATTGAAAGGTGTGGTGATGGCAGGCATGACGCCTTTGAAACGCAAGCTCATGAGATTCCTTCAGTTTCTGGTTGTGGGCGGTCGGCCAGGGCAGCCAATGTGGCCAACTTGGCAGGGAAAACAGGGGGGCGTAGGCCAGGAGATGCCCAGCCCAACACTTGTTGACAGATGGCGCCACAGGTGCGGCCTTGACAGGCGCCCATTCCGCAGCGGGTCTGCAATTTCGCTTCGCGCCAGTCTTCAAACCCGGCAAGCGCTTGCAAGCTGACGTCTTCGCAACGGCAGATCAAGGTGTCGGGTTTGGCCAGCGCCATCAAAGCAGGGTTGAGTGCGAAACACTCGGCCAATAATTGGCTGAATCGATGATGTGATTTCCAATGCTGCAGTTTGACCTGGGAAACTGGCAGGGCCAGCGCAGCACAGGCTGCCATGTGGCCTTCCACCCAGGCTTTGTCCACGCCACCGATACCGGTGACTTCCCCGGCAGCATAGACACCGGGGCAGGTGGTGCGCAGGTTGGAATCGACCTTGACGGCTTCTCCCGTCAGTTCGCAGCCCAATAGTTGAGCTGCATCGGTGTTTGGAATCAAGCCATAACCGATGGCCAGGTGGTCACAGGCAATGGTTTTCGTCTGGTTGCCCGATTTGATCTCGATGGCTTCCAGCTTGGATGTGCCATGGGCCGCCACCACATGGCTGTCGGCTCGATAGCGGCCAAGGAACTGGCTGCCCAGCAGTAAGGCTTGCCAGGCTTTCCCTGGCCAGTTCGGCAGTTGTAGGGTGAACCGACGTAGCGATGCTTGGCTGGCTTGCTCCAAGATATGGGTGACCTGTCCACCAGCCTGTTGAACAGTACGTGCACTGGCCAGCAGCAGCGGCCCGCTGCCTGCGACGACCACGCGCTGCCCCTGAATCGGCCAACCACCTTTGACTAGTGCCTGTAGGCCGCCTGCACCGGTTACGCCGGGCAGTGTCCAACCAGGGAAGGGCAGATGCCGTTCTCTCGCGCCATTGGCGAGGATGACCCGATCCGCATGGATGCAGACCGGCCCAGCAGGGCCTTCCAGCAAAAGGGCGTGCGCACGATGGCTGGGTGCGAGTGCAGCCACCAGTGTATGTTGAGCGAGGCGGACGCCGTCAGAATGTGCCAGGCTCTGCATGGCGGCATGTGCGCGGCTGTCTGATTGCAGACCACCACGCCAGATCTGCCCGCCGGGCTGCGCCTGATTGTCAACCAGACATACCGTGCGATTGGCCTCGATGGCTACGCTGGCTGCGGCCAGGCCTGCCGGCCCAGAGCCGATGATGGCCAGCTCAGTTTGAATCTCACGCATCGCAATGGATCTCCATGCCGTCCTCCGCCCATACCTGACAGGCGCGTTGGTGTGGGAGGCCATTGATGGTCACGCGGCATTCAAAGCACATCCCCATGCCGCAGAAGGCCTGTCTTGGCTCGTGCAGGCGTGAGGATTGGCGACAGGCGGCCTGTTTGCTCATCGCCAGCGCTGCTGCGACAGTCATCGGTGCTACTGTAGCAAGCTCGACTGTTTGGCCATTGATGATCAACTTCATATCAGCAACTCCTCAGCCACAGGTGCGGTTTCGAATCGATCAGGGCGGAATGGGCTGCCATCCAGCGCAGTGGGGATGTCACACAATTGATCCGCCAGCAGCGCTGCGGAAGCCAATGCCGTGGTGATGCCAATCCCTTCATGACCGGTGGCCAACCACACGCTGTCCATTGCGGGCCAGGGGCCCAGCAGCGGCAATTTGTCGGGTGTAGAGGGGCGGAAGCCCGCCCAGGTGCGAATGGCGTTCAAGTTCCGCAAGGCGGGCAGGTAGTCGAATGCAGCATTCAGCATGCGACCCATCAGTGGCCAATCGATTTCAGGTGATGTGTCATCAAAGCTACGCGATGAGCCGATCAGCAGCTGGCCGGTTGCTCGGGGCTGGACATTGAATGCCACAGAGCTGGCCGCGCTGCCGTGGGCTGATTGCAAGTAATCCAGGGCCACCAGCTGGTGGTTGACCATGCCAGGGTAACGCTCTGTGATCACCAACTGACCTTTGCGAGGCTTGAGCGGCAAGCCTGGGAGCAGATGTGCAGAGGCGTTGCCTGCCGCAACCACAATCCGCTCCGCTTGCCAGACGCGCCCTTGCTGCGTGCTGACCCGGTGCGGCCTGATTTCGGTCACCTGCTGTTCACGCAAGACGGCAGCCCCGGCGGTTTTTGCGCAATGCAACAGCCAGTTGACTGCTGCAGGTGGATAGATCACCGCCTCATCCGGGCGCAGCAAAGCCCCGGCCAAGCCCGGCGCCAGGTGTGGCTCACAGGCGTAGAGCTGGTTGGCGGTCAATAACTGGGACTGCAGACCGATGCTCTGATAGAAAGCCTGTTTGCGCTCGGCCTCGGCCATTTCTACCGGATTGCGTGCCAGCCATAGTGTACCTGTGCGACGGAACTCCACCTGCTCTGGCAGTTGCGATTGGCAGGCCAGCCAGCGACTGACACCTTCTCGTGACAGCGCAAGCTCCGCCGGATTGTCATCAAGCACCACCAGATGGCCCATCCCAGCTGCCGAGGTGCCGCCGCCGGGCGTCTGGGCTTCCAGCACCAGTACGTTGAAGCGACGGGCTGCCAGCTCGGCGGCTAGCGCCGCGCCGATGATGCCAGCACCGATGATCAGGATATCGCAGTCCATCAGTCTCGAATGCCCCAGGCAAATGGATCATCGTCCGCCACGATCAGGTGGCTGTCGGCATTGACATAGGCTGTACCGATGATTTCGGGCAGCAGTTGATCACCCTGCCAGACCAGACGACCTTCAAACCGGCTGCCGATCACGCTTTCCTGAATCCAGGTCTCTCCTGGTGCCAAGTGGCCATCGGCATGCAGGCAGGCCAGCTTGGCGCTGGTGCCGGTTCCACATGGCGAGCGATCATAGGCAAGCCCTGGACAGAGTACGAAGTTACGGGCATTGACCTCTGGGTCGGGGCTGGGCCCAACCAGCTCGATATGATCGATTTCCTCGCCGTTCGCGGAAATGCCTTGATCGGTCAGCGCCTGGCGGATCTTGGTGGCGCAATCCATCAGAGCTGGAATCTGCTGGCGGTTGATGGCCAACCCATGGTCTTCAACCAGAAAGAACCAGTTCCCCCCCCACGCGATATCGCCATGCACCGTGCCATAACCCGGCACGGACAAGGGCACCTTGGCAGCCAGCCGGTAGCTGGGGACGTTGCGGATGCGTACACGATGGCCGCCCAGCCACTCGGCTTCTACCTCACCGACGGGTGTTTCCAGCCGGATCACGCCAGGCTGGATGCGCCCAAGGTGGGCCAGCGTCATCACCACGCCAATGGTGCCGTGGCCGCACATGCCCAAATAGCCGACATTATTGAAAAAGATGACGCTGGCTGTGCATAATGGATTGTCTGACTCGCCCAGCAATGCGCCGACGAAGACATCACTGCCGCGTGGCTCGTTGACGACTGCGACCCGATAGGGGTCAAATTGCTGTTGAAAACGATCCCGGCGTGCAGAAATGGGGCCATCACCTAATGGAGGGCCACCTTCGACAATCACACGGGTCGGTTCGCCGCCGGTATGTGAGTCGATTACCCTGATATGTCTGACCATGGTTTGTCCTGTCAAATATGTCTTGAATAGCCGGTTCAATATTTGATTGTCCGCATGGCATCGGGGCGTGTGTACTGCTTGAACTCTTCATGTATTGATCGTACGTGTCGATGATTCGCAGTGCACATCTCTGGCCATTGCCCATGACAGATGTTGAACACGTTTCGGGGCATTTTAGAAAGCTTGATAGAACTGGTCTTGTAAGATTGTCATGCCAACCTAGGACAAAATCGCAAAATGCCTGCTCGACGCGCTGAAATTACTACGCATGACCCAGAAACCGCTCAATGGCGGCACGCTTTCATGTCGCAGCTGGCCTCACCCATGTTCATGGAGGCATTGTTCGACCGCCTGCCGGATATCGTGTTCTCGATCAAAGATCGCGATGGGCGCTATGTCTATATTTCACAAGCCTGTGCTGAGCGGTGTGGGCTGAACAACCGATTGGAGGCGATCGGCAAGACTGCACGCGAGCTGTTTCCGGTCGAGATGGCCGACCGCTACGAAGCGCAGGATGCGGAGTTGTTCCAATCCGGCCAACCAGTGCTCGACAATCTGGATCTGACCTTGCTGGCCGACGGCAAGCCTGGCTGGTGCTTGACCAACAAGGTGCCGCTGCACGACACGCTGGGTGTGGTCATCGGCCTGGCGTGCCTGTCACGTGATCTGCCGGAACCCAGCCGTGCTGGTATGATCGACGCCCCATTCGCCGCTACGATAGACTATATGCGTGCCCATTTTGCCGAGCCGCTCCGCATGGATGATCTGGCAGAGATGGCTGGGCTGAGTGTGGCGCAATTCGAGCGCCGCATGAAAAAGCTGTTCCAATTGTCTGCTGGACAATATTTGTTGAAATGCCGGATCGATGCGGCTGCTTATCGTTTACGGCTGAGTCGTGAGAAAATTGCAGATATTGCGCTTGATTGCGGTTTTTTTGATCAAAGTGCACTTTCTCGACAATTTCGACAATTTGTCGGTTTGAGCCCGCGCCAATATCGAGAGCGGCATGGGGTGGATGTCTAGGCGCTGTTGATACGATTTCATGGCCTCCTGGCGGTGGACCAGGCCCTGTATACAACGACCGCAACCATGATCGATGCAGGCGATAGGCGGTAATGGCATAAGCTTGAAAACCGGTCGGCCCGATGAGCCGAATGGATGGCAGCATAACCTGGCGAGCTGAGTCAGCATGTTGAAACGATTGTGGTTGGTATTTGCTCAAAGCGCCACGGTGGCCATGGCGGTCTGGTTTGTTGTCACATTGGTCAAGCCGGAATGGGTCGGGCGGGGAGCTGCCACACAACAAAAAATCGTCACCGTGCGAGAGGTCGCGCAGCCAGCACCCCCCAGTGGCCCAGTGGCGGGGCCGATTACCTATCGTAAGGCCGCTGCCAAGGCTCAGCCCTCGGTGGTCAATATCTACACCAGCAAGCAGGTCAAGGTGCCACGTCATCCGATGTTCAGCGATCCCACCATTCGTGAGTTTTTCGGTGATCGTGGCATGACCTCGCAGCGGGCGACCAGCCTGGGGTCTGGTGTAATCGTCAGCGCGGAAGGCTATATCGTAACCAATAACCATGTCGTGCAATCAGCCGATGAGATCGAAGTGGCACTGGCTGATGGACGCACCACCAGCGCACAGGTGGTTGGTTCCGATCCGGAGTCCGATCTGGCGGTGATTCGTGTCGATCTGGCCAAGCTGCCTACAGTCACTTTGGCCAATTCCGACCAGGTGTCGGTAGGGGATGTCGTCTTGGCCATCGGCAATCCCTTTGGTGTCGGCCAGACCGTGACCGCAGGAATCGTCAGTGCGCTGGGGCGGACCCAGCTGGGCATCAATACGTTCGAGAATTTCATCCAGACCGATGCCGCCATCAACCCAGGTAATTCCGGCGGCGCGTTGGTCGATATGGCAGGCAACCTGCTGGGCATCAATACGGCGATCTATTCGAAATCCGGCGGTTCGATGGGGATCGGTTTCGCCATTCCAGCCAATTCAGTCAAGCAGATCATGGAGCAGATCATCCATACTGGCAGTGTGACACGGGGCTGGATCGGTATCGAAATGCAACCTATCACCCCCGATCTGGTGGCGACATTCAATCTGCCAGTCAAACGTGGTGTGTTGATCAATGGTGTCGTGCGTAATAGCCCTGCGCACGATGCGGGGATTCTGCCAGGAGATATACTGGTGGCGGTGGCTGGGCAGGCAATCCGTGATGTGCCGAACGCCATCAACCGCATCGCCGCCATCCAGCCTGGGCAAACAGTTGAATTGAGTTTGATCCGTAATGGACAGGCTGTCTCCATTGACGCGGTCGTGGAGCGTCGCCCGCGCTTCAGGACACCGTCGCAATAGATCAGCTCTGATCACCTTGTGCCCTGCCTGCCACGAGATGAGATGGCCCGACTGAAGCCGATCTGCAATGCAGGGAAGCAGATGTGCAGAATCCCGCCTGTGGCGCCAATTCAGCTTGGCCGGCCCTCGTTTCCGAAATTGACCGCAATTCATCTGACCGTTCGATTTGCCCGCCCAACACGGTATAATCGCCGATTGTCTTTTATTCTGGGTGAATATCTTGTCCGATCGCCTGGCAGTATTGCCGCAATATCTATTACCGAAACAGGCTCTGACAACGTTGGCAGGCAAACTGGCTGGATGGCGTGGCGGGAAGCGTACCACTGCAATCATTCGTCACTTCGTTGAGCGCTATCAAGTGGACATGGCTGAAGCAGCCAACCCGGACATTACCAGCTATGCAACCTTCAATGACTTCTTCACGCGCCCACTGAAAGCTGGTGCCCGCCCGCTGGCAGATTCCCCTTTTGTCTGCCCCGTTGATGGCGCGATCAGTCAATTCGGCTCGATTGAGCACAATCAGATTTTCCAAGCCAAAGGCCATCATTACACCACGCAAGCTCTCGTCGGCGGTGATGCCACACTGGCCGCCCAATTTGAGAGTGGTAGCTTTGCAACCCTCTACCTCAGTCCGCGCGATTACCATCGTATCCACATGCCCTGCCGTGGCAGGCTGGTGCGCATGATCTATGTGCCCGGCGCGTTGTTCTCAGTCAACCCAGCCACCGCACGCGGCGTACCCGGCCTGTTTGCCCGGAACGAACGGGTTGTCTGTGTATTTGAAGGTGACCACGGTCCATTTGTCCTGACCCTGGTAGGCGCCACCATCGTAGGCAGCATGGCCACAGCCTGGCACGGCGTGGTCAATCCACCCCGCACAAAAGAAGTGCGCGAATGGCATTACACCGATCAGCAGATCGCCCTGGAAAAAGGCGAAGAAATGGGCCGCTTCCTACTGGGCTCCACAGTTGTCATGCTCTTCCCGAAAAATGCCATGCAATTCAATCCAGATTGGCAACCTGCTAAGCCGGTTCGGATGGGTGAGGTGATGGCTGTTTGATTCAGTTGGCAATTGTGGCGAATTCACTGATTGCAGTCGTAAAGAACTGATCTTTCTTCGAGTGGAAGGTCGGTTCTTTGCTATCGCTGGCAGGGGATCAGCTTGTTTTGTTCTTTTCCCTCTTTCCATCCTTCAAAACGACATTCGACGGCTTGGTATTGCTGGCCGTTGAACTGAAGTTTCTCCTTGATACAACTACTGGCGGTGCAATTGGTCTGGATGAGGTCATATTGCTGATGATGTGTGCTCGACAGTACCTCAAACACATCGCCGATACCTGAGAACAGTACCTGATATTGTGTTTTACCTTTGATGGTCTGTGCATTGATCAACCAGAACCGGAACAGGTGGGCGCCATAAAATGTCTGACAATATGGCGCTAGGGCTGGCCTGACAAAGTACTTTCTTTCTCCTGCCTGGATTGTCGGCAGTGGGGTTGACAGAAACAATCGGGGAAGGGCGCTCTGCGGTAAGGAGAGCTCACCCAGGCAAGCTGCTACCCCTTCTTGATCTGTGTCGTCGGTGGATTTCATGATGGCGCGCATCATGGCGGGTGTGGGGCGCTGGTTTCCCGCTGTCGGCAGGGATTCCGTTGAGCTGGACAAGATGATCTGCACAGGGGCATCAGCGCTGGCTGAGGGCTGGTAGATCACGCAGTGTGCAAGCCATATGCCGACTGTGCTCCATATCCGGCGCCAGTTGGGCGCGTGGGCTGATGACGTGCTTACCATTTGGCCCCCGGGTTTCACGCCAGACCGGATGATCTGTGCTGTGTGATGATAGTAACGGCTGGTGTGAATATTGAATGATGGGTTCAGCTCAGCAAGGTAATGACCTGTTTCAGTATCTGCTGTATACGTAGTGGTAGCTCGCCGGGATTGGCAATGGGTTGGATGAAATAGTCATCAACGTTGCCGACGATGCCTTCGTACATGTCGTCCAATTCGAGCCGCGTCTGGAGTAGGGTGATCAGGTTGTCGCCCGATTGCGTGGCTAGTGCCTGCTCGGCTGCCATGAGCACTTTGGCCAACAACTGTCGGCGCTTTGGGTGTTGATCCAGTTCGAAATCATCGTCTTCGCCAAGAAAGAAGGATTTCTGGTGATCGTTCCAGCTGCTGAGATACAGCTCTTCACGATAGTCGGCCAGCCAGTCTGGCGGCTCGATACCGCTTTGCAGGTGGTGGATCACTACATATCGCAGTGTCAGTGCCAGGTCATGGGTATCGATGTCCAGGGCGCCAGCAGGGCTGATTAGTTTGGTATGAGGCATGATTGGTCTGTCGAGGCAAATGTCGAAATGGGCTGAGCCTGTGCCAAGTGTAGCGTGCCAGGTCTCAAACAGGCGTTGCGGGAAGTGTCCAATGAGGGCGAGGCTCGGTCGAGCTGCTTTGGATGTCGTTGCTCATTATCCCTCCATGATCTGCTGGCGGCGTTTCTGCAGCAGGCCAGCCACCACAACCCCCAGCTCATACAACAGCCAGAGTGGCACAGCCAGCATCACCTGAGACAAGACATCTGGTGGTGTTACGATGGCGGCCACCACAAAGGCGCCGACGACTACATAAGCACGCGCCTCGCGAAGCTTCTCTACGCTGACAAGGCCGAATTGGGTCAGCAGGATGACAGCGATAGGCACTTCGAATGTCACCCCGAATGCCAGAAACATTCCAAGGACGAAATCAAGAT
This sequence comes from Chitinivorax tropicus, assembly GCF_014202905.1. Classification (NCBI taxonomy): domain Bacteria; kingdom Pseudomonadati; phylum Pseudomonadota; class Betaproteobacteria; genus Chitinivorax; species Chitinivorax tropicus. The sequence continues at coordinate 103,588 of NZ_JACHHY010000013.1, forward strand.
ACTTGCTGATGTCAGTCATGACAGCCACCCCCTCAGGGGCGACGGCGTTCATGAAGTGGAAGACCACCGGGAACACCAGGAAATAGGCAAATGCCATGCCGATCAGAAACAAAAGGGTGCTGGCGATGACCAGAGGCAACATCAGCTTCTTCTCGTGATCATATAAACCAGGTGCCACAAAGGCCCAAACCTGGTACAGCGTATTGGGCAGGCTGATCAGGAAGGCCGCCATCAAGGTGACCTTCATCGGAACGAAAAAAGGCGTGGTGACATCCGTGGCAATCATCTGGCCGCCTGCTGGCAGCGATTGCAGCATGGGCATGGCCAGCAGCGCGTAAATCTGCTGTGACCAGTGGAACAGGCCCAGGAAGACCAGGATGATGCCCAGGAAGATCCGCAATAGCCGATCGCGTAGTTCAACCAGGTGGGAGACGAATGATTGGACTTCTTCGTTCATGATGCGGTGTATGGGTGGTCAGGCATGAGTTGAATCGGGCCGCGTCGCCGCGACATGAGGCGGCGGTGGGGCGTGTTCGGGTACGTCTGCAAACAGATCAAGCTGCGATTGATAAAACGCCAGTTTGTCTGGGTCCACTTGGGGGGAGTTGGGGGGCGCCGAGTGAGGTGGTTGTGCAAACAGGTCGTAACTGTATTCGTCCACAGGCTGCATCAGCTCGGGTGCTGGTGCGCGCCCAAGAATGTCATTACGGAGCTGTTGCGAGAACTGGCTTGCATCGCCATCCAGTTGCTGGATCGCCTGTTGACTGGCCTGTACTTCCTGATGGATCGAATGCTCAAACTGCTGGGCGGCCTGGGTGAATTCAGTCTGTACTTTACGTAATTCATCCAGTTCCATTTCGCGCGATACATCGGCTTTGACCTGCGCAACATAGCGCTGTGCCCGACCGACCAGGTGGCCGAGTGTCCGTGCGACCTTGGGTAGTCGCTCCGGGCCAATCACAACCAAGGCTACCACGCCAATGGTGACCATTTCGCCAAAGCTGACGTCAAACAAGATGGCTCCTGAATCGGTGAAAGTGGGGTGAGGACAGCGTGGAAACGCACTACCAAGTCAAGGCAGACGGCATTGGCTTATCTGCGGAGTGGCCAAGCCTGAGCCTGGGATGGTGACAACAGTAATGGTGCAAGTGCGGGGCGGCAGAACCGCATACGATTGCTGGCGGCCCCTTGCCCATCCGGGCCTTGCATCTACGCTTCCATACTGATCGATCAGCGTTTTTCGCTGTCGGCGTCGATAATGCGGCCCGCTTCCTTTTTGGCATCGTCCGCCTCGTTTTTGGCGCCAGACATGCCATCTTTGAAATTTTTCACCGCAGCACCCAGGTCACCACCCGCGTTACGCAGTTTTTTTGTGCCGAACACCATGACCACGACCAGCAGAACGATCAGCCAGTGCCAAATACTAAATGAACCCATGATTGACTCCTAAGAAAGGGTGGTTGCCTTGGGCAACTCAGCCGTGATGCAGTTTTTCCAATGCGCTGTCGAGCTTGCCACCCGTGCCGCCAAAGACATGCACGTGCAAGTGGAATACAACCTGGCCGCCGCCTCTGCCGGTATTGATCGCTGTGCGGAAGCCGGTGTCCAGCCCTTGTTCACGAGCCAGCTTGGGGGCCAGGCGCAGCATCTTGGCCAGCACCGCATCGTGCTCGTCAGTGCATTCGACAAGCGAATTGACGTGTTGTTTTGGAATCAGCATGAAGTGAACCGGGGCGACGGGGTTGATGTCATGGAAAGCCACAACATCATCGTCCTCATAGAGTTTCCTGGCGGGAATGCTGCCTTCAACAATTTTGCAAAAGATGCAATCGCTCATGCTCTGTCCTTGTCAGTCCTTGGGGCGGGACGCTTTTTCGTCAATGCCGGAAATGCCTTCACGGCGGTGTAGTTCGGCCAGGATGTCATCAGGGCCCAAACCGTGCCACGACAACAGAACCAAGCTGTGAAACCACAGATCAGCGACTTCGCGCACCAAGTGCAATTGGTCGTTGTCTTTGGATGCCATGACGGTTTCGGTGGCTTCTTCACCGATTTTTTTCAGGATGGCATCCTGTCCTTTGTGAAAGAGGCGGGACACATAGGATGACTCTGGATCGGCACCTTTGCGGGATTCCAAGGTCTGGGCCAAGCGATGCAATACTTCTGCGCTGATCATGTGATTGAGCCTGTTCGGTGGCTAAAGCGCTATTGTAAGCGCGGAATGTTAAAAAAGTGTAAAACAACTGTCACGTTGATGTGACAGACCGGGCGCAGACACCACCCACAACGCAGCCATGCCAGCGCTGCACGGCACCGGTGGTGGGGTTGATGATGGCCAAGGTGTGAAGCCAGGGCTGATCAGGTGTTGCGATAGATGTCCTTCGGGTCTTTCAAGACTTCATCGGTGATCACCCATTCATCTCCTTGCAATTTGCGATAGAAACAGCTTTCCCGGCCTGTGTGGCAGGCAATGCCGCCTTGCTGTTCGATGACATAGATGACCACATCCTCGTCGCAGTCCATACGGATCTCGTGAATGCGTTGGTAATGGCCGGAGTCTTCGCCTTTGTGCCAGAGTTTGTTGCGGCTGCGCGACCAGTAGTGGGCAGTGCCTTTTTCAGCGGTCAGGGCCAGTGCCGTGCGGTTGGCATAGGCAAACATCAGGATACGGCCTGTCTGCCAGTCTTGTGCGATGACCGGGATCAAGCCATCGCGATTCCAGCGGATTTCATTCAGCCAGCTCACAGTCTCACCTCGATACCTTGTTGACGCATGTATTCCTTCGCTTGCTGCACCGTGTATTCCCCATAATGGAAAATACTGGCGGCGAGCACAGCGTCGGCATGGCCTAACAGGATACCATCGGTCAGGTGTTGCAGGTTGCCCACGCCGCCCGATGCGATGACTGGAATATCGACCGCATCAGAGACAGCGCGGGTGAGTGGCAGGTTGAAGCCTTGTTTGGTGCCGTCCCGGTCCATGCTGGTCAGCAGAATTTCCCCTGCGCCCAGTGATTGCATCTTTTGTGCCCAGGCGACCGCTTCCAGCCCCGTTGCTTTGCGGCCTCCGTGGGTGAAGACTTCCCAGCGAGGGGCTTCGGGGGTGCCGACATCCTTGGCATCGATGGCGACCACGATACATTGCGAGCCAAAGCGCCCGGCGGCATCTTCCACCAATTGTGGGTTGGTAACAGCTGAGGTGTTGATCGACACTTTGTCTGCACCAGCGTTCAGCAGTCTGCGGATGTCCTCGACCTGCCGGACGCCACCACCGACAGTCAGCGGGATGAACACCTGGGAAGCCACATCCTCGATGATATGCAGGATGATGTCACGTTCATCGGAGCTGGCGGTGATGTCCAGAAAGGTCAGCTCATCTGCGCCTTGGTCGTCGTATCGCTTGGCGATCTCAACCGGATCGCCAGCATCTTGCAGTCCGACAAAGTTGACGCCCTTGACGACTCGACCAGCAGTGACGTCAAGGCAGGGAATGATGCGTTTGGCTAAGGGCATGGTGATTCAATCGTCAGTTAGCGCGGAGTGCTCCGCAATAGACAACAGTTTGATAGAGGAATTCGATCTGCCCCTGTTGCTGATGTGCCGCAAACAAGGCTTGTGCCGCATCGATCATCGGCTGGTAACCAGCTTGGCCGGGGGCCGGTGTATACGAGCTGGAGCGAAGCCGTGCCAACATGCCATCCAGGTCGAACACCTGTTTGTTCGGAAAGCGCTGGCATATCGGAGGCTGGCCGTAGAACGCTGTCAGTCGGTCACCATCCACCTGGGCATGGTTGACTTCGCAATAGTCCGTGCCATGTTCGATCAGCAGGGCTTCATAGGCTTGCAGAAACGGTGTGCTGTCGGTTTCGCGCTCATTCCACATCAGCACGACCTGGCCGGTTGGCTTCAAAATGCGGCGCCATTCCTCGCGGGTGGGGGCAGGGTCGAACCAATGAAAAGCCTGCCCGGCCACGATCAGATCAACGCTGTGCGCTGGCAAGGTGGTGGCCTCGGCAGTGCCATTGATGCTGACAAAGCCACGATGATCATCGAGCTGGGCTTCTGCCGCCTGACGCATGGCTTGGTTGGGCTCCACCCCATACACCGTGTTGGCATGGGCCAACAAAGGCAAGGTGGAGAGCCCGGTGCCAGCGCCGATATCCGCCACATGGCTCGATGGTGCCAGTACGCCAAGCGTGGTCAGCCAGTCGAACACGGCAGCTGGGTAACCGGGCCGGGCGCGGTGATAGTCGCCCACCCGGTTGGAGAAGCGTTCGGTGGATCGATAGGTCATCAGGGACGCAGATCGTCAGCGAGGTTCTGGGCTTCGGTGAAGTCGAGCGTGCCCTCGTAGATGGCGCGACCGGTGATGGCACCCATGATGCCCTCGTCCTCGACATCGCATAGGCGTCTGACGTCTTCCAGGTCGGTGATGCCGCCGCTGGCGATGACTGGTACGTGCAGGTGCTGCGCCAGTTTGACCGTGGCCTCGATATTGACGCCGTTGAGCATGCCATCACGACCGATATCGGTGTAGATGACGGCTTCCACGCCATAGTCCTCAAAGCGTTTGGCCAGATCGACCACATCGTGGCCCGTGATCTTCGACCAGCCATCCACCGCGACTTTACCCTCTTTGGCGTCCAGGCCCACGATGACATGGCCCGGGAACGCATCGCAGGCTTCGTGCAGGAAGCCCGGGCGCTTGACGGCAGCCGTGCCGATGATGACGTAGGACAAGCCCAGGTCGAGATATTGTTCGATGGTTTCGAGATCCCGTATGCCACCACCAAGTTGAACCGGGATTTCATGGTTGATGACGGACAGGATTTCCTTGATTGCATCCAGGTTTTTGGGCTTGCCGGCAAATGCGCCGTTCAGGTCAACCAGGTGCAGTCGTCGTGCGCCTTGCGCCAGCCAGTGTTCGGCCATGGCTGCCGGGTTCTCGGAGAATACCGTGGCATCCTCCATTTCGCCTTGACGCAGGCGTACACATTGTCCGTCTTTGAGGTCGATTGCAGGGATGAGCAACATGATGAAAAGTGCGGTTCAGTAAAGGGTTGATGAATCGGGCATCAGGCTTGGCCATTCCATGCAACAAAGTTGCTGAGCAGGCGCAGCCCCGCCGAGTGGCTTTTTTCGGGGTGGAATTGGGTGGCAAACAGATTGTTGCGGCCCACTGCACAGGTGAAACGGTTGGGGTAGGTGCTTTCGCCAGTGGTCAGCGCGGTATCGGGTGTGGTGACAAAATAGCTGTGTACGAAATAGAAGCGGGCACCATCTTCGATTCCATGCCAGAGTGGGTGCGGGCGGCTGTGCCACACCTCGCTCCAGCCCATGTGGGGGACTTTCAGCCGTTGCCCTTGTGCATCGACCATTTGATCGGAAGGGAAGCGTTTGACTTGCCCTGGCAGAATACCCAGGCCAGGGGTGTCAAATTCTTCGCTGTGCTCGAACAACATCTGCTCGCCAATGCAGATGCCCAGAAAAGGACGGTCGGTTGCTGTTGTGTGAACCGCATCGCGTAAGCCGCGCGTCGTCAGTTCCGCCATGCAATCGCGCATGGCCCCTTGCCCCGGAAACACCACCTTGTCCGCCTGTTCGATTTGTCGGGCATCACTGGTCAATAGTACCCGGGAGTCGGGTGCTACGTGTTCCAGCGCCTTGGTGACTGAACGCAAATTGCCCATGCCGTAATCAATGACTGCGATTGTCTGTTTCATCTTGTTATGGGTGTTATAGACCTAGAGAGTGCCTTTTGTCGATGGCGTGATGCCTGCCATCCGCGGATCAGGCTCCACCGCCATGCGCAAGGCACGGCCAAACGCCTTGAAGACGGTTTCTGCTTGATGGTGGGCGTTGTGGCCGCGCAGATTGTCGATATGGAGCGTGACACCTGCGTGATTGACAAAGCCCTGGAAGAACTCGTGAAACAGGTCAACGTCGAATTGGCCGATCATGGCGCGGGTGAATTCGACATGGAATGACAAGCCGGGGCGCCCCGACAGATCGACCACCACCCGCGATAATGCCTCGTCGAGCGGCACATAGGCATGCCCATAGCGGCGTACGCCTTTTTTATCACCCAGCGCTTTGGCAAAGGCTTGCCCCAGGGTGATGCCGATGTCCTCCGCTGTGTGGTGGCCATCGATATGTAAGTCACCATGGGCGACGATATCGAGATCGATCAAGCCATGACGGGCGATCTGATCCATCATGTGATCAAGAAAGGGCAACCCCGTCTCGAAGCGGGACTGGCCTGAGCCATCCAGATTCAATCTGACGGTGATCTGGGTTTCCAGGGTGTTGCGGGTGATAGCGGCTTCGCGCATTGCAGTCATCGACATGATTTCAGGCATCCATTGCCATTAAAGCGGATTTAAGTGCATCAAACAACAATTGATTTTCTTCGGATGTACCGACGGTCAGCCGCAGACAGTTCTGTAACAGTGGGTGGGCACCGTGCAGGTTCTTGACCAGGATACCCGCTACCTTCAATGCGGCGTGGACGGCAGGGGCGTCAGGTACGCGCACCAGAATGAAATTGGCGTCGGACGGGTACTGGGTCAGAGTGGGCAGGGTAGCCAGCCGCTCGACCTGTTGCATCCGTGCCTGCTTGATCTGTTCGGTCTGTTCACGGAGGACATCGATCTGATCCAGCAAGGTTTCCACTGCATATTGTGTCAGTACGTTGACATTGTAAGGCGGGCGTAGCTTTTCGAATTCATTGATCCAGGCTGGCGCGCCCACCATGAACCCCAGGCGCAGTCCGGCCATCCCTATTTTTGAGAGGGTGCGCAGAATCAGCAGATTGGGGAATTCGGTGACTTTGGGTAGAAAGCTATCGCGCGCGAATGCCTCATAGGCCTCATCGACCACCACCAAGCCCTTGGCCGCACGGATGATGCGGGTGATATGTTCGGCAGGGAAGTGGTTGCCGGTTGGGTTGTTGGGGTAGGCGATGAAGATCAGTGCGGGTTGTTCACGCTCGATGGTGGCCAGGGTGGCTTCGATATCAAGTGTGAAATCTTCGCGCAAGGGTACCCCTACATACTGCATCTGGCAGAAGGTGGCGATCATTCGATACATCACGAAGCTGGGTTCCAGGCTCATCAGCTTGGCGCCGGGCCTGGCGAGGCCCATGGCCAGGATCTGGATCAGTTCGTCAGAGCCATTCCCCAGCATCACCGCAGCTTGCTCTGGCAGGTTGTAGATACGCCGCAATCGGCCTTTCAGCTCACCATAGCCAGCATCAGGGTAGCGGTTGATGGCGATGTCACCCAGTCCTTGTCCAAGCTGTTGCCGCAATGCGGTCGGCAGGCGGTATGGGTTTTCCATGGCATCCAGCTTGACCATTTTGCTGGCCGGCGGGACATGATAGGCCGACATGGCCAGGATTTCTGGTCGGATCAGTTGTTCAGGTGTCGTCATGGCAATCTTCAGTCGAGTGATGTAGGCAGCTGGCGGCGTGCCGTCGCGTTCAATTGGTTTTCAACCGTAGCTCGGCGGCACGGGCATGTCCTTGTAGCCCTTCGCCGTGGGCCAGCACTGAGGCGACCCGCCCCAATGTGTCCGCACCCTCTGCCGATACCATGATCAGGCTGGAACGTTTCTGGAAATCATAGACACCCAATGGGCTGGCAAAGCGGGCCGTGCGGGAGGTCGGTAGCACATGATTGGGGCCAGCACAGTAATCGCCCAGCGATTCTGAGGTGTAACGTCCCATGAAAATGGCGCCCGCATGCCGGATCTTGGCTGCCATGGCCGGGGCGTCGGCCACGGACAATTCCAGATGCTCAGGGGCGATCCAGTTGGCAATGTCGCAGGCTTCATCCAGGCTGGCGACCTGAATCAGCGCCCCCCGCCCTGCCAATGAGGCGCGGATGATGTCCGCGCGGGGCATGGTTGGTAGCAGGCGTTCGATGCTGGCGCTGACTTGTTCGATGAAGTCGCCATCCGGGCTCAATAGAATGGCCTGGGCGATTTCGTCGTGCTCTGCTTGGCTGAACAGATCCATGGCAATCCAGTCTGGATTAGTCCGGCCATCACAGATGACCAGAATCTCGGATGGGCCTGCGACCATGTCGATGCCGACCACCCCGAACACATGCCGTTTGGCGGCGGCGACATAGGCATTGCCTGGGCCGACGATCTTGTCCACTTGCGGAATGCTGGCTGTGCCATAGGCCAGCGCGGCTACGGCCTGGGCGCCGCCAATGGTCAGTACGCGATGTACGCCAGCCAGGTAGGCCGCAGCGAGCACCAGCTGTTGCTCATCCCCTGCGCGGGCTGGTGAAACCATGATGATTTCACCCACTCCGGCAACCTGGGCCGGCATGGCATTCATCAGCACCGAGGAGGGATAGGCAGCCTTGCCGCCCGGCACATAGATGCCGACCCGATCCAGCGCAGTGATCTGTTGACCCAATACCGTGCCGTCAGCTTCCTGGTACTGCCAGGAGGATTGTTTCTGATGCTCGTGATAGCGGCGCACTCGTTCAGCAGCCAGGGTCAACGCCTGACGCGCCCGCTCCGGAAGCTGTTCATAAGCCGCTTGCAGCGCAGCATGGGGGATTTCCAGTGCGGCCATCGATGAGGCATCGATGCGATCGAAGCGGCGGGTGTATTCCAATACAGCCTCGTCGCCACGTTGTTTGACATCAGCCAGAATGGCCTGGACGGCAGCATCGACCTTTGGGTCCTGAGCGGATTCAAAGGCCAGAAGCTGGCTTAATTCGGCGCGAAAGCCGGGACTGCGGGAATCGAGACGGCGAAGGGTGGCCATGGTGTTCGGTCCTGTGCGAAGCAATATTATATCGTTCGCGCGGCATTTTTGTTTGGAAAATTGCCGTTTGGCGGTCCCGAACAGGGCCGCGCATGCCTGCTCAAGACCAGTGCTCAGTGGTCGTGATGATGCATGGCGTGTTTGAATGCATCAAATATGGGAGCCAGTTTGCCGCGTTTCAGTTTGTAGGCTGCTTGATTGACTACCAGGCGAGAGCTGACATCAAGAATATGCTCGACCGCGACCAGGTTGTTGGCTTTCAAGGTGCCACCTGTGCTCACCAGGTCAACGATGACATCGGACAGGCCGACCAGTGGCGCCAGCTCCATGGAGCCATACAGCTTGATCAGGTCAATGTGTACGCCCTTGGCGGCAAAGTGTTTGCGGGCGGAGTCCACGTACTTGGTGGCCACCCGCAGCCGCGCGCCACGCGCAACAGCGGAGGTGTAGTCGAATCCGGCGCGGGTGGCGACCATCAGCCGACACTGGGCGATTTCCAGATCCAGGGGCTGATAGAGATTGTTGCCGCCATGCTCCAGCAGCACGTCCTTGCCCGCCACGCCGAGATCTGCCGCGCCATGTTCCACATACGTCGGCACATCGGTTGCACGGACGATGATCAATCGCACGTCGTCACGATTGGTGCCGATGATCAGTTTCCGGGAGGTTTCCGGGTTTTCCGCTGGGACGATGCCTGCTGCTTCCAGCAAAGGGAGTGTCTCGTCAAAAATGCGGCCTTTTGATAAGGCAATGGTGATCGTGCTCACGAAATTGGGCTTGTTGGAAAGATTCCACCCGATTGTATCCGATTTTGTTAAAAATGTTGCGTTGCATTGGCAGAAAACACGCCATGCTGCTTTCTTGGTGGTGAAGGCCGGTCGGGCCGAGTGCGTGTGCTTTCAGAAAAAGCCTTTTATTTCCTGGGTATGTGCTTACATCTGAAAGTATGCGGAAGGCGCCACCTGTATGGATGGCGTCTGACGGGCGGTGGTCGTGGTGTCTGTCAGCTGATCCGCTCGATTTGCGCACCCACGGCGGACAGTTTGCGCTCGATGTGCTCGTAACCACGATCCAGATGGTAGATGCGATCCACGATAGTGTCGCCCTCTGCGATCAGGCCGGCAATGACCAGGCTGGCTGAGGCCCGTAGATCAGTTGCCATGACCGTGGCGCCAGACAGCTTCTCGACACCACGGGTGATGGCGGTATGGCCGCTGGTCTCGATATCGGCGCCCATGCGGCTCAGTTCCGGGGCGTGCATGAAGCGGTTCTCGAAGATGGTTTCGGTAATCACGCCGGTGCCGTCGGCAATGGCGTTCAGCATCATGAATTGCGCCTGCATATCGGTTGGGAAGGCTGGGTAGGGCAGGGTGCGGATATTCACCGCCGCTGGTCGGCGCTTCATGTCCAGGCTGATCCAGTCTTTGCCTGCCTCGATGTGGGCGCCTGCTTCTTTCAGTTTGTCCAACACCGCATCCAGCATGTCGGCACGGGTGTTGCGCATAACCAGGTGGCTTTGGCTGGCGGCTGCGGCCACCAGAAAGGTGCCGGTTTCGATGCGGTCGGGCATGACACGATGGTGTGCGCCGTGCAGTCTGTCCACCCCTTCGATGGTGATGGTGTCGCTGCCGGCACCGTAGATCTTGGCGCCCATGGCGGTCAGGCAGGCCGCGAGATCAACAACTTCCGGCTCGCGCGCAGCATTCTCGATGGTGGTGACGCCCTCGGCCAGTACGGCGGCCATCATCAGATTTTCCGTGCCGGTCACGGTCACCATGTCGGTGACGATCCGTGCGCCTTTCAGGCGGGTGGCCTTGGCCTTGATGTAGCCGTGCTCAATCTTGATCTCGGCGCCCATGGCCGCCAGCCCTTTGATATGCTGATCAACCGGTCGTGTGCCGATGGCGCAGCCGCCTGGCAGGCTGACGGTGGCTTCGCCAAAGCGGGCCAGCATCGGGCCCAATACCAGAACCGATGCGCGCATGGTCTTCACCAGCTCATAGGAGGCGATCAGCTGATCGACCTGATTGGCGGTGATCTCGAACTCGTGCACATTGTCGGTCATGACACGCACGCCCATCTGCTGCAGCAGCTTCTGGGTGGTCAGCACATCACGCAGCTGCGGGACGTTGGTCAGCCGCAGGGTGTCTGCGGTCAATAACCCGGCGCAAAGGATCGGCAAGGCGGCATTCTTGGCGCCGGAGATGAGGATTTCACCCCGCAGGGGCGCACCGCCAGTGATCTTGAGCTTATCCATCTGCTCAGCCTTGCGCGGCAGCCCATTGCTCAGGGCTGAAGGTCTTCATCGACAACGCGTGGATTTCCTCACGCATCCTGTCCCCCAGGGCTTGGTAGACACGTTGATGCTGTTGCACACGGTTTTTGCCGGCGAATTCCGCGCTGACGATCAAGGCTTCGAAATGATGGCCATCGCCTTGTACTTCCAGTATGTCACAGGGCAGGTTGGCGGCGATGTATTGTTTGACTTGTTCCGGGGTCACCATGGTGGTTGTCGCATCCAGTAAGGTTGATTGAGCAAGGGGTAGCCGATCGGCTGCAAGCTCAATGTCGGAGTTTGTAACCGGTTTTCAATAGGTGCAAGGTGAACAATGTCAGCCCTGACGTGCAGCTGGCGATGATCAGCAGGCTGTGCCAGGGGTTGATGTCCGATGCACCGAGAAAACCGAAACGGAATCCGTCGATCATGTAGAAGAACGGGTTGAAATGCGAAATGTCCTGCCAGACAGGGGGCAGGGAGTGAATCGAATAGAATACGCCCGCCAGGAAGGTGAGCGGCATGATCAGAAAATTCTGGAACCCGGCGAGCTGGTCGAATTTCTCAGCCCAGATGCCAGCAATCAAGCCCAGGGTGGCCAGCATGGCGCACCCGAGCAATGAGAACACCAAGGCCCAGATCGGGTGCGGCAGGGTGGGCGGGATGAACAACCAGGTCACTGCGAACACGCCCAGGCCGACCGCCAAGCCGCGAACAACCGAGGCGATGACATAGGCGCCGAAGAATTCGAGGTGGGTCAGCGGCGGCAGCAAGATGAAGACGATATTGCCTGTGATCTTGGATTGGATCAGGCTGGATGAGCTGTTGGCAAAGGCGTTTTGCAACATCGACATCATCACCAGTCCAGGGATCAGGAAGTGCACATATTGGATGTCCTGATACACCTTGACGTGGCTGCCAATGGCATGGGAGAAGATCAGCAGGTAGAGCAGTGCAGTGACAACCGGGGCCAGGATGGTCTGCAGGCTGACCTTCCAGAAACGGAGCACTTCTTTGTAAAGCAGGGTCGAGAAGCCAGTCATGTCGGGGCGATCAAGGTTGGTGCATGAATTGGACGAATACATCTTCCAGATTGGGCTGTTCGAGCGCCAGGTCTTTGACGCTCACCCCGGCCTCTCGCAAGGTCTGCAGCACGGCTTCGAGCTGGTCGAGTGCAGGGAGCCTCAGTCGGTGGTAGCCGTCCTCCTGGCTGATCAGCATGGGGTGCAAGCTGGTGGGCAGCATGTCGGGCATCAGTTTGATGCGTAGCTGAGGTGTGGCTTGGCGATTCAGGAAATTGGCCTTGTCATCCAGCGCGATGACGCGCCCTTGCTTGAGCATGGCGATACGATTGCACAGCGTTTCGGCTTCTTCCAGGTAATGGGTGGTCAATACGATGGTGTGTCCTGCCTGGTTGAGCTGCTTGATGAATTCCCACAGGCTTTGCCGCAATTCGACATCGACACCAGCCGTTGGCTCATCCAACACGATCACCGGGGGTTTGTGCACCAGCGCCTGCGCGACCAGTACGCGTCGCTTCATGCCGCCAGACAGGGCTCGCATGTTGACGTCTGCCTTGTTCATCAAGTCCAGATTGGTCATGACTTCGTCGATCCAGTCATCGTTGTGCTTCAAGCCAAAGTAACCTGACTGGATGCGCAAGGTTTCGCGCACGGTAAAAAACGGATCAAACACCAGCTCTTGCGGCACGATGCCCAGCTTGCGTCGCGCGTTGCGGTAATCGCTCACCACATTGTGGCCCATGACTTCGACCACGCCACTGTCGGCACGGGTCAGCCCGGCCAGGATGGTGATCAGTGTGGTCTTGCCAGCACCGTTGGGGCCGAGCAGCGCAAAGAATTCACCTGGAAGGATATCCAGGCTGACTTGGTCGAGCGCTTGCAAGGATTTGAAGCGCTTGCTGATCTGGTGGATGCGGATGGCGGCCTTCATCGGCGGAGGCTTGCAATGAAAGCGCTCCATTCTACACGAGCGATCTGGAGTTGGGGTGGGGCTGGCGGAGTCGATCTGTTGGTCGATGCCATCCGCCAAAAAACAAGCCGCCCGATGAGCGGCCTGTCGGTCATGTTGAAGGTGCTTGGTGGGCTGTCAGAAACGGGTCAGCAGGCTGAGGCCGGCGCTGCGTTCCTTGCTGTCACGCATGCCGATCACCTGTTGGTAATTCAGCCCGACCGTGGTGGCCCTGCCGATATCGACATTGACGCCCGCGCCAACCGTGCCGTAGCTGTCATCCTGGCGGGCAATCTGGACATCGAATCCACCCGGCATGTTGACCAGGCCGACCGTCAGCTTGCGATCACCGCCCTTGAATTCATGCTTGCCGGCCAGATCCAGATAGGGACGGATCTGGCCGAAGCCAGCCGCGAAATTGCCTTCGACGGCCAAGCCCAGGCTGCCGACGACCGATTTGACCTTTTGGCTGCTGAATGTCATGGCTGTTGAGCGTCCGCTACCTTCCTGATAGGCGGCAATGTCGATGTTCTGATAGGCCAGCCCTGCTTTGGGGATGAGCTTGATCGGCCCCATCGGCATTCTGTAACCCAGGCCCAGCTTCAGTTGGGTGCGATCCGCCTTGGCATTGCCATTTTCGATGCGGGTGGCCGCGCCCAGCTTGATGGCGCGTTCGATCTTGTCGAAATTGGTATTGCCGATGCTGCCCAGCCAATTGACATACCAGTTGTCCAGATCCGCTTGCCCGAACACGCTCAATGTCGTCTCGCGGCTTTGCACCCGGCCACTGCCGCTCAGCTGGCCTGCCTGCTCATTGCGCGAGACAGCAAAGCCGATGTTGACGTTGTCGGTGGCGAGCACATCAAACCCAACTGTGGCGCTGAGCTTGTCCTTGCCGTCGAAGCGCGGTTGGGTGTCACGCGCTGAGCGATCCATGCGGGTGCTGCCTGCATCGACGAACACCCGATAACCACCGGTGCTCTGGCGCGTGCCAGCGAGTGACCGCAAGTGGTTGTCGATGACTGCTTCATGCGCTCGGCCTCCTGCCAGTTGCAGATCGACCAAAGGGGCGATGGCATTGCCTGCGTCCAGAATCGAGATCAGGTAATCTGCAATCAGCGCGTGCATTTGTGGTGTCGGGTGGCGGTCATCGGCAAACAGGTAGGTTTTGCTGCTGTCTACGCCTGGTGTATTGGCAGAGCATTGAATGGAGTTCACCAGCGTGTTCGGGCAGGCGGCGCCGGTCACATTGTCGATGCCATAGAGTTTGGAATCGGCCACCACTTCATCAACCAGATGGAAGATATCCGCCGGGATGACATTGATGCCTTGTGTGATCATGCCCGCACTGACCGCCAGGTTGAAGCCCTCACTCAATTGTTTGCCACCAGCCGCCGCCCGGGCAAGGGCGGTGGCCACGGTGCCATCGGGCAGAGGTACGCCAGCGGCAGTGAAGGCAGCCTGGGCTGCGGCGGCAGCATTGTTGCGTGCGGTGGTGGGGTCATCACTGGCGCGATATTGCGCAAACATGGCATTGACCGCTGCCGTGCGAATGGCGTTGGTAGCGGTGCTGATGCCGGCACTAATGGCGGCGCTACGGTTGGCGGCTGGAATGCTGCCAGCGGCGATGCCTGCATCGACCTGTGCGGTGACCGCATTGGTGATGCCCGTGGCCACTGCGCTGTTGGCCAGAATGCCATCGATGGCACCGAACGCGACACCGGGTACGTTCGCAAAGTTGGGTAGATTAGGCACGACAATGGTTTTGGCGCCAGCCTGACGTAGACGGGCGACCTGGGTGAGCAGGCTTGTCGCTGATGCCTGGATTTCTGCAGCGGCATCAGCAGGATTGCTCGCCGCCTTGGCCAATGCGACCGGGACATCGTTGCCACCGGTGTACATAATATATAGTGCATTGGGATCGACGCCGTTGACATTGCGTGCCTTGAAGTCATCCAATGCATTGGTCACCTGGGTCGGCAGATCATGGATGTTGCCGAATAGCCCATTACGATCGGATTCAATGGATCGCGCACCGCCTTGAGCGTAGTTGTTGCCTGTGCGGGGGGTGTTCGGATTGTCCCGATTGTTGGCAATCATCGATTTGCCATAATGTTCAGCCACCCGATCAACATAGACCAGCCCTGGATTGACGGTGAATCGCGCACCGGGGGCGACACCCGCCCCCCCGGCAAAGGCGCCGGTATCCGACAGGCTGTCGCCGAATACATACATTTGGCTGTAGCTGTCGGCCTGTGCCGCACCGCTGAAGCTGCTGGCCACCGCGAGTGCTATGAGCGGTTTGACAAACTTTTTCATGATTTCTCCTGGTTTCTCAAGGCTATTGATATCTGGCAGTGATAATGCCGGACCTGGTCTGCTTGGTTGTGTTGATACAGTCTCATGGCCCTGCCGAGTGGCGTGTCGGAGCAGGGTCAAGCACCACAAGTTCCCTGCCGTGGGCCAAATCAGCGAAGCGCATGATGAGTGACCGGGGTCAGTATCGATGTGGGTTTATGAATCCATGTCAACAGAACTAGTGTTTGCCGCTGATAGTGATAATTGACTGATGTGAGCGGATGTCAAGGTGAATTCCAGCAAGCAGACGACCTGCCCAGTGCTTCCGGCTGGAGCGGCCCATGCCTCTCCCTGCTGTGCCATGTCGATTCACCTTGCTGCTTCAACGAATTGTAGGGGTGGTTTTCATTGTTGGCACGATTGATTGCGGCAATTGCATGCGACCAGGCACGATACGGTGTAATTACTCTAATCACAAGACTACAACACGTTGTTCGGAGCAAAAACGCCGTCTGTGCCGGAACGCACCAGCCGTTACATAGCCATTCAGTGGAAATCGGATACACTAGATAAAGTATAGGGGCACTTTCTAAAGCATGAGCACTGTAGCGCTTGTCGGGCGCATGACATAATGCATTCGTTCGATCACTACCAAATTCTCAGCAAGCTTGGCCAGGGGGCCATGGGTGTCGTCTATAAGGCGACCGATACCCGCTTGGATCGACCCGTTGCCCTGAAGGTCATGAGCATCAACCTGGAGCCGACCTTGCGCGAGCAGTTTGCTGCCCGCCTGCAACAGGAGGCGCGTTCGGCTGGGCGGCTGAATCATCCGAACATCATCACCATCTATGAATGCGAACGGGTCAATGACCTGCCTTACATTGCGATGGAGTTTGTCGATGGTCCGTCGCTGGCCGATATGCAAGAGACCGGCAAACAACTGCCCATCGACAAGGTATTGAAGATTCTGCGGCAGCTACTGAAAGGGTTGTCGTATGCCCACCAGAACAGCATCGTGCATCGTGATATCAAGCCTGGTAATTTGATGTTCACCAGCACCGGTGTGCTGAAGATCACCGATTTCGGCATCGCGCAGATGCCAGCCAGCGACCTGACCCAGACGGACACCCCGCTGGGGTCTCCCCGCTATATGTCCCCTGAGCAGGTATCCGCCAAGCGGGTGGATGGGCGTTCCGATATTTTCTCGTGTGGTGTGCTGCTCTACGAAATGTTGACTGGCAAGGCGCCCTTTGATGCCGACAATGTGGCCAGCGTCGTCTACAAGATCTTGTTCGAAATGCCACCTGCGCCGATCGAGCTGAATCCGGCGGTCCCAAAATGGCTGAGCGATTTGACCATGATCTGCTTGGCCAAGGCGCCCGAGCAGCGTTTTCAATCCGCCGAGGCCATGTTGGATGCGGTGCGAGGTGGGTTGCGCGAGCGGGATGAAGAGCTGGTCGCCCATGGCACCCTGATACCCAAGCCAGAAGCGGTGGTGGCCGCCAAACACCCCGCCCCGGCGGCGGCAGGGACCAAAAAGAAGCACGCTGTCGGCAAGCCGTTGGCCATCTGGGGCGGGGTGTTGGTGGCGGTGGGGCTGCTGGCCGTCGGCGTGGGGGTATGGTTGAGCACCCGGCTGCAGCCAGTCACTTCACCCAGCCAGGCACCTGTCGTGGCGACACAGCCGACCACACTTGATCCCCAAGCCAATTGGAAAAACGCCGGTGCAGCCACGCTGGTGACGCCGCCCAAAGTCGAGCCCCCGGCGGCAGTTTCTTTGTCCGAGTCGGATGAGGTGGTCACGCAGCCCGATGCAAATGCGGCCAATTCGGCCACGGCGTCACAGCCTGTTCCGGCTGGTGCCGCTGTGGTTCCCTTGCGTACCGAAAAAGGGGGGGACAGCCGGGGGCGTAAGCCGACCAAGGATGTCAAACCCGACAAACCAGAGACGCCCGAGCCGGTCAGGCAACCGCAGATCGTGCGGGAGCGAGAACCGGAGCCATCTCCGCCCGCGCCCAAGCCAGCCGAGCAGCACAGGCCGCGTAACAATGACAACAAGTCATTTTGGGGCAAGCAGCTGGATTGTGTTCGCGATGGCAAATGCGAAGCACCTGTCGAGCAGCGCACCAAGCGCGATCGGTGAGCCTCATCTCTTCTGCCGTACCTGTCTGCTGAGTCCCGGCAAATAGGCGGTTCAATTGACGGGGGCTCATCGTCACCTGTCACAGCAAATCATTCACCTTCGCCGCATGTGGCTTGTCCCAAGTCTCGGCTCAGACCCAAGATCAGGCTGGCGCAACCAGCGGGCCTGATCAACGGAACCCTGCCCGGTTTCAAAAGCAAGCGACACCTGTCGCCTGTCAATTCATATCAATTCAGCTTGGTGAGAAAAAGTAACAAGATAGATGCATTTATATCGCTTGTGGCTGGTGTGGCCCAGGAGTAGGCTTGTTTTTACTCAGGCATTGGTGATCATCATGTCCTTTTCTTCACAGATCTATATCTCTCGGTGGGCGCTGTTCAAGGCATTTTTCAAAATGGGGGTATCTGGCTTTGGCGGGGTGCTGCCGTGGGCCAGATTGGTGTTGGTAGATGAAAAGCGCTGGCTGACGGATCGGGAGTTCGCGGAGCGGCTGGGGCTGAGCCAGGTGTTGCCAGGCCCCAATATCATCAATCTGGCGGTGGGGTTCGGTGCGCAGCATCATGGCGCGGTGGGGGCCCTGCTGGCGGCGGGTGGCTTGTTGTCGGCACCCTTGGTGATTGTATTGTCGTTGGCGACGGCATATCAACACCTTGGCCACCATGTGCTTGTCGGTCGTGCGCTGGATGGAGTGGCTGCTGCCGCAGCGGGCATGATGCTGGCTGCGGGTATCAAACTGTTGCTGGCGCTGCCGAGGCAGGGCTGGCGGTGGGGTGTATGTGGTGTGGCGTTATTGGGGCTGGTGGCGTGGCATTGGCCGCTGTGGGCGCTGGTGCTGTGCCTAGGGCCAGTCGGCATCTGGCTGGATCGTCGCACCGATCTGACAACCCGGAATTGAATGGAGCACAACAGTATGCTGCAACTGATCATGACATTTGCGATGTTGTCACTGTTGGCGGTGGGTGGGGCGAATTCGACCATGCTCGAAATCCATCGCCAGAGCGTCGTTGTGCATCAATGGCTGACGGACGCTGAATTCACCACGCTGTTTGCGCTGACCCAGGCAGCGCCTGGCCCCAATGTGCTGATCGTCAGCTTGATCGGCTGGAAAGTGGCGGGTTTGACAGGGGGTGTGGTAACCACCCTGGCCATGTGTGGGCCGTCATCTGTTCTGGCGTTCGCCGTGGCACGTCTTTCCGACCGTTTTCGCGATTCGCCCTGGCGGCGTTGGATTCAGCGGGGCTTGGCACCCGTGGCGGTTGGCATGGTGCTGGGCAGCGCCGGATTATTGGTGCAGATGACCGGTGTCAACTCAATGTGCTGGCTGGTGGCTGGGGTGTCCACCGCCATTTTCCTGTGTACGCGGCTGCACCCGTTATGGGTGCTGGCTTGTGCCGGGGCGCTGAATCTGTGGCTGGGGGCATGATGGCAGGGAGAAACCCCAATACCGCCTGAACAGATGCGGGTGGCAGGGTGGCATTTGCTACAATGAAGGCAGCTGACTTGGGAATGTAACAAACATGCCTTATAAACAACCAGTTTCCACATTGGTCGTGATTCACACGGCAGATGCGCAGGTGTTGCTGATCGAACGGGCCGACTATGCTGGTGCATGGCAGTCCGTGACTGGCAGCCGGGAGGGGGAAGAGCTGTTGATCGATACCGCCCGCCGTGAGGTGGCCGAGGAAACAGGGTTTGATGCCAGCCGGTTTGAATTGACTGATTGGCATTGTCAACATCAATACGAGATCTATGAGCGTTGGCGGCATCGTTATCCTCCGGGCACTACGCACAATACCGAGCATGTGTTCGGGCTGTTGTTGCCGTCGATGCTGACGCCGCGTCTGGCGCCTCGTGAGCATGTCGGTTTTGTCTGGTTGCCATGGGGGCAAGCTGCAGACAAGGTGTTTTCATGGAGCAATGCCGCGGCCATCCGCCAGCTTCCCGAGCGGCTTGGTTTGACGGTGTGAAAGGATCGTCGTGGCCGTATTACGGATCGCCACCTACAACATCCACAAAGGCATGTCGCAGTTCAACCGCCGGCTGACCGTGCATGATCTGTCACAGCATTTGAAACAGCTGCACTCTGACATCATCTTTCTGCAGGAAGTACAGGGGGCGCACGATCAGCAGGCCCGGCGTTTCGTTGCGTGGCCCCGCTCGCCACAGCACGAGTTTCTGGCCGATTCGCTCTCGCACCGGGTGGCCTATGGCCGCAATGCCATCTATGACGATGGCCATCATGGCAATGCCATTCTCAGCCGGTTTCCCATCATCAGCACCGAAAATCAGGACGTGTCGGTCAACCCGTTTGAGAAACGCGGGTTGCTGCATTGCGAAATCGAGGTGCCTTGCTGGCCGCAATCGGTGCATGCCATCTGTGTGCATCTGAATCTGCTGGGGCATGATCGCAAGAAGCAGATCCGAGCGCTGCGTGAGCGCATCGCCACTTTGGTGCCCTCTCATGCACCGCTGATCATCGCTGGGGATTTCAATGACTGGCGGCAGCAAGCCACCGAATTGCTGACCAACGAGTTGCACCTGCGCGAGGCGTTCGAGACTTTGCACGGAACGCCCGCCCGTAGCTTCCCCAGCCGACTGCCGGTGCTGACATTGGATCGGATCTATTACCGTGGCTTTACCATAGAGCATGCACAGGTGCATTCGGGGCGGCCATGGTCGCGCATTTCCGACCATGCCCCGTTGTCGGCCACCATGCGCCGCGTATAGACTGGCGCGATGGAGCGCTTCTATTTCGGAAACCAGATCGAGCTGCTGAAAAATGGTGATGGCTATTTCCCGGCGCTGTTACGGGAGATCACCACTGCACGCTACTCCATCCACATTGAAACCTATATCTTCGAGCTGGACGACAGCGGGGTGCCGGTTGCGGAGGCCCTGATCGCCGCAGCGGCACGCGGGGTGCAGGTGCATTTGTTGCTGGATGGATTCGGCGCCCGTGATTTTCCGACCAGTTGGCAAGCCCGCATGCTCAAGGCGGGCATCCGCCTGTTGTTCTTCCGACCGGAGATTTCCCGTTGGGCATTGCAGCGCCGACGTTTACGCCGCTTGCACCGCAAGATTGCGGTGATTGATGCGCGAGTGGCATTCGTGGGTGGGATCAATATCATCGATGATCGCAATACCCCTCACCAGGTGCCGCCACGCTACGACTATGCCGTGCGGGTGCAGGGGCCGTTGTTGCCGGCCATTCAAGATGCGGTGCGCCATATGTGGTGGCAGGTGTGCTGGGCGCAGTTCAAGCAGCCGTGGTTGACTGTGTTGAGCTACCCCGCCGAGTCGCAGGTGATGGGCGATATGGAGGCGGCACTGGTGGTGCGTGACAATTTGCGGCATCGTCGGGCGATCGAGCAGTGTTATCTGGCAGCCATTCAACGTGCACATCACGAAATCCTTATCGCCAACGCCTATTTTCTGCCAGGGATCGCATTCCGGCGCGCCCTGTTCGCGGCTGCCAAGCGAGGGGTCAGGGTGGTTGTACTGTTGCAGGGGCGGGTGGAGTATCTGCTGCTGCATTATGCAACCCGCACCCTTTACCGCAGCTTTCTCGATAATGGCATCGAGATCTGGGAGTATCGACGAAGTTTCATGCACGCCAAGGTGGCTGTGATCGATGGGGTGTGGGCGACCGTCGGATCGAGCAATATCGACCCATTCAGCTTGTTGTTGGCCCGAGAGGCCAATGTGGTGGTGCGTGATTCACGGTTTGCCGCCGAGCTGCGGCATGATCTGTTCCACTCACTGGCCTATGCTTCTGCCCGTGTCGAGCTGGATGAAGTCCGTCGCGCGCCCTGGTGGCGCCGCATCCTGCCTTGGTTGTCCTATGCATTGGTGCGCTCCGCCATGGGCATCGTGGGCTATGGCCGTCAGGAATACACGGCATCGGATGAATGAGGGCAGGGTAATGCGGTGCACCACGACCTTCAACGCCACCTGCCTGACCCGCAGCAGGGCTGTGCTGCCATCACACGATGCAACTGGTACGGCGAGGCAACGCTCGTGGTGTTTCCGCGTATCTGGTTTATCGTTTCACCCCCGAGATGGTGATATTCACGCGCCGATTGGGTTGCAAGCAGTCGATCAATTTGGTCGTGTGTCTGGTCGATGAGCCACAGGGAGCCAGCTGCTCAACGCTGCCTTTGCCCTGCGTGCTGAATGGCGCGTTGATGCCACGGCTTTTCAGATAGGCGGCCACGGTGTCTGCACGTTGTTGTGACAAGGCCGCATTGCGCCGATCACTACCCAGACGATCGGTGTAGCCGGTCACGGAGATATGCTCAATGGTCTGATATAGCCTCGACCACTCGTCCACCAGTCGATCCAGCTCGATTTTACCCTGTGGAAGCAGATGCTGAAGTTGCCCGCCATCAAAGCGGAACAGCGTACTGGCCGAGAGCCGGTGGTTCTCCACCTGGATGGCCGCTTGTGGGCTGGGCTGTGGCGCTGCAGGTTGCGGGGCGGGGGCCTGGACGGTTGCTGAAGGGCAATGGCTGGCGGCGTCACTTGCCTCGCTGAGTAGGTCTTCCGCGATCTGGATATAAGGCTTGGCATGTCGCCAGCCTTGTTGGTTGATCTCATTACCAGCGTGGACCAGCTCGACTTCTGCACATGCCACTTTGGCTGCGGCGCAGCGGTGGCCCGGGGTGTGTCTGAGGCTGTCGGCGCGGCGCCACAGGTCTTCACGCAACTTGCTGGCCCCATTGATCAACGGAGTCTGGTCTGCGGGGCTGGCTGTGGCCTGTTGCTCCAGCGCACCGATGATTTTCACGGATTCATCCAACGCTGCTTGCACAAAGGCAGAGCGGTCGTTGCGGGTATATTCATGCACGGCGGCATCCAGCCAGCACTGGGCTTTGGCAAGCCGATAGTCACCAACCGGGATGCTGGCCGTTTGTTGACCATCATTCAAAGCCTTGATGCGCTGTTGGGTAGCGGTCAGCCCCTGGTAGTCGGCCTGGATGCGTTGATCGCTGATCCGTTCTACAGGGAGGGTGAGCGTCTCGGCCTGTGCCAAGGTGGTGGCGAGGAGGGCGGCAATGAGTGCCACGCCATGCGCCGCCAAAGGGAATCCTGTTTTCATTGTGTCGATCTCCATACCTATTTGGCTGGGGGGGGTGATTGATCCAAGGTGACGTTGACTGTCGGATCGTTGCCTTTGAACAGGGTTTCGTCGAATTTGAAGCGAAGCCGCATATAGCTCCCCTTGGCCGTTTGATCACCACCGCTCAGGTCCCGCTCATGGAACCCTGCCCAGTTGTGGCCTGCCGACAGCCATAGATTCTGGGTGAGCAGGTAACCCAACTCCACGCCCACGGCACGGGCGCGGCTATGGTCATCTGGGCTGCCCAACATGCTGCCCATCACGCCGATATCCCAGTTCTCGGTCAGGTCATAGACCAGCCTGGCGCTGGCGAGCCAGGCGCGATAACGCCGTTGGTCATTGTTCAGACGAAAGTCGGTGGACTGCTTGGCCGCCAGCCGGGTGGTCAGCCACCACGGACGGCTGGGGTGGTAGTCCGCCAGGGCCGAGATGATATGCGCACGATAGTGTTGACCCGCCGGTGTGCCATCGGTCGTGGGTTGTGAATCATCGCGCACCAATTTGAATTCGTAACGGGCCAACGCATTCACACGGTTGTTGTCCACCGGGCGCCAGGCAAAACCGATCTGTGCGCGATCCTGCATGCTGTTGCCGAGCCTGGCCGAGCCGTCGGCATTGTCCTGGTGGCGTGTCCACAAGGCATAGTTACGAGCGAGCAGCGTCCAATCGCGATTGAGCTTACGGGTGGCAGACACGGTATTCAGCCATTGCTGCTGCCCTTGATCGCCCGGCACGTCGTGCGCGTCGAATACCCGGCGCCATTCCAGCTTGATAGAGCCTTTCCAGAGCGGTGAGGCGGTGTAATCCAGGCCGGTCGAGAGGGCGGCTGCTTCCTGTTGGCTGCCATTCAATATCCGCAGGTATTCCGCCCCAGCCAGGGTGTGGATACCCGGACTGAGCTGCCAGGTGTGGCGCACGCCAGAGGCAAGTTGCTGATCGCGGACATCGGCCAGCTGCGTGGATTGCGCATCACGCAGCCGATATTCACTGAACAAGGTGCCGCCAGGCATGTAATGGCTTTCCACCCCACTGATCCAGCTGGTGCTTTTGTCGGCGGCATTCAGCGAGTAGGCAGAGGCCAGGCCGGTTTGCGTTTCGTAGCGGCTGTACAGGCGGCTTTGATCGCTCAGCCGGTAACGGGCGCCAGCGCCATAACGGTGTTGATTGTCGCCGCTGATGCCATGCTCGACATCGCCTCCCAGCCACAGCTTGGGGGTGGCTTGATAGCCTAGACCCAGGCGAGCGGTGGTGGCGTCCAGTGGTTGCGAGGGGCGTCGATTGGCCACGCTGCCGCTGGGGGCAAATGCCGTCTGTGTTACACCGGTGAGCGGGTCGATATAGCTCGCTTGCGTACCCAGCCCAAAAAAGCCCCCCTGGGCCTGCGGGCTGTCACCCAGCGCCCCGGTATTGGGCGTGATGGTGGCGCTGGTCGGCAGGTTGCCGGTTTCGCGCATGTGCTGGAGCGACAGATCAAGGGTGAGTCTGGGGGTGATCTGCCAGGCGGCTCCAGCCTGGATACCATCGCGTTCCGCGTCCAGCTGCTCATGACGGGTACGCAGGGCCGCACCATATAGCTTCAGATCGTTGTCCAGCTTGAGTGTCGTCCGGGCGCCTGCTTCCTCCTGACCGCCCATCAAGCCAGAGCTGGCGTTGTTGAAGCCTGTCTGGCTGCGCTGGTAATACACCTTGGCATCTGCCTGCTCGGCATGATGTGTCAGCTCGACCCGTACTGCATTGCCTGCCTGATCATGGCGGATTTCGCCGGATCGCCCGCTGGGCGTGGTGAAGCGATCCTGGCCGACTTGATAGTCGGTGGATTCGGTACGGGCGGCCTCGGCCACCAGGGTGGTATGCTCACCAAGGCGGACAGCCAGATTGGCGCTACCCAGCCGGTATGGCGACAACGGGTTGTTGTCGTCCACATACGAGCCGCCTGGCGAGAAGCGGCCATCCGGGTTCAAAACCCAGTTGACGCCGCCCATCCAGAATTCATCACCACCCTGATCCACCTCATAAGTGATGCGCAATGACTGTGGGTCGCCATCCGGCGTGAGTGAGGCGATGGGTTGTTTGAGCAGGATGCGGCCACTGAAGGGCTCGAATGCGTAATCGATGAAGCGGATCAGCCGGGTGGTCTGCTTGATGATGGGTGTCTGGTTTTTATCCCTGACCAGCAGCTCGATGATCTCGCTGTTTTCGATGGCGCCTTGGTTGCGCACGGCAAAAGGCCCGGAGGTGCCATTGCCAGGGTATTCTTCGACCACCTGTTTCAGCCGGTCTTGGCTGGCGAACAGGTCGATTTGGCCCCAAGGCTGATGCCAACGTGCTTTCAGCCCAGTCGCCGCACGGTTGTAGGTGCCCAGCTGCTGGCGTTGCAGACCACTGGGGCTGAGTGGCGGGGTATCTGCCGCAGTGGTGAAGTCGCCATACAGCGCATAGCTTTTCTCTTGATCGATACGGACATAGAGCCGTTCCGACGACTGGGCGTCGAAGCCTTGCGTGGCGCTGTCGCCATACACCGGATAGAACGCCTCGGGTTCAACGTCGCGCAGCAGACGGGATCGCGTTTCCTTGTCAGAATCATAGGCTGCCGTCAGCAATGTGCTGCCGGTGATGACGCCTTTCAGGAAGAATGCAGTCCGGGCGGCCACGCGGGTTTTGCCTTCGCTATCCTGTCGGCTCCAGCGGCGGATTTCCCGTTCGAATGAATCATTGAATCGAGCTGGCTGGACCGCGTTGGCGGACATGCTTCGGCGGCTGATGATGCCCTCCACCAGACCGCTGGCAATCATGTCGCGCAGCTCGGGGACGAAATGGATGAAGCGCTCTGCGATCAACTTGTCGGTGGAGACACGCAGCTTCACATCTTTTGGTGCCACTGGCGCCAGCAGTTGAACATGAGCCACCCCATGTTCAGTGTCAATCTGGATGCCAGGTGTGGCCCGATCACGATCCAGCCCGCCAGGGCCGTTCTCGTCGGTTTGTGCACCGGGCACCCGCAACCGCCCGCCGTCGATTTCAATGGTCAGATGTCGGGAGGCGGTATGGAGCTGGCCGTCGTCACCCATCACCTTGATGGTGATATTGACCGGCGCCTGGCCGTCTGCGGGGACATGGTCCCGATCCAGCTCGATGAGCAAGGAGCCGACATTTTCCTCACCCAGCATCTTGCTGATGGGACGACCTTGGTGGTGGGCGGGCAGCGGTGTGTTCAGAACACTTCCCGCTACTGGCTCGGCATGGACGGTAGGCCCCCACAGTTGGCTGATCAGATATGACAGGCTCAACAGGGTGGTGACCGGGCGGATGTGCCCCGCCGATGCCGTGACGGATGGTTGGCCGAGCAGAGGCAGATCGTGCTTAGCGTGCATGATTGTCTCCTTGTGGAGCGACCTGTTTGCGGGGTGCGACCAATGGTTGATCGGCTCGCTCAGTGCCTTGTTGCGGATAGGTTGGCGCTTTGGGGCGTAGCGACAATCTGCCTGCTCCCTCGGTTTCGGTACTGCTGATCTCGCCTTGGCTGCGCCGGGCCTTGACCTGCTCCAGCACTGTGTTTGAGCAGGAGCCTTCTGCAAAGTCGGCCCGCAGCAGCTCACCGTACCGGGCGTCCAGCCACAGGCTGTTGGCGTCGCCAAGATTGCGGTTGGAGGTGGTGGTGAGGTAGCTCTTTTTCGGCAAGGTGCTGCCATCTATTTTGATCACATGCGATTGCGGGGTCAGCCCGCAGAAGCTGTATTTACCTTCGCTGTCGGTGACAAAATAGGTGCCATTCTCCAGATACAGCCTGACACCGGGTATGCCAAGCTCCTCTTCGTCCTGGATATGGTTGTGGTTGCAATCGACGAACACTTTGCCCGCCAAGCAAGCCTGATCACCAAATACGCCTGCGTTGACGGTGACGCGAGCCCGGGCTTCGTCCGAACACCGCTGCCGGTCGCCAGTGCAGGCCATGGCACGGTTGATGCCGTCACCACGCGTCGCCAGAATGCCCACGCGCACCCGATAGCTGAGGGTCACTTCACTCTGCTGCGGTAGCGTGCCGATGGAAAAGACCAACTGGGTGCCGGGTTTGCCGGATGGGTCTGCGAGCGCCTTGCCTGCCCGACCTTTCAGTTGCAGCCTGGCGGTGCCATCCAGATAACTGAATCCAGCCGGCAGGCGATCCTCCACGATGGCGCGCTGGAGTGGGAACAAGCCATGATTACGGATGGTCACGGTATAGCTGACAGTGTCACCGACTTCGGCCTGCTTGACGGAGGCTTGTTTGATGATGGACAAGCCGAGCGTAGTGCTGGTCAGCGTCACTGGCGTGGGGCTGGGTGGGTCGGTGTGGGCAGGCACCAGCAAGGGAACCGGTGGAATCTGCCCTGCTGGGAAACCGGGTACGGGCACCACGTCAATCGATGAGGCTTCCGCTGTCAGCGTGGCCGGTGGCGTTTGCGGGCGGCCATCTGTGGTGAACTGATAGCCCTGGCGGTTGATGCCGCCGCCAGCTGCGATGGCCGTGCCCTGTGCGCTGCTCAATAAGGGCTCGGTCGGGACTGGATTCATGCCGAAGTCGATCCGGATCACCAGCCCGATATTGCAGGACTGCCCTGGTTGCAGGTCGAAAGCGCCACTCAGAAGCGCACTGTCAGCCAAGCCGTCATATACAGCGTTGCCCTGGCAGGCATCAGTCTGGCTGCCATTGGTCACGGCCAGACTGCCAGGACGGAGCTGGATGCCGCCGCCACCATTCGCCGGTAATGCTGCAGCAAAGGTCGAGGTGAAATTGTCATTGAGCTGTACACGGGCCGCAGTCACATTGCCGGTATTGGCAATCACCAGCCGATAAGGGATGTCGAACACCTTGCCGCCTGCATGGCTGGGTGTGCCAGCGCGATTCAGTACGGTCAACTCGGGTTTGGCAACCGGTGTCGTGACAGTGCAGCTGGCGCAAGTGCCAGCGCTGGTCGTGACCACATTGGTCAATTGTGTCTGCACAGCATTCAGCGGGTTGGGGACTTGCACGGTGAATGTTTTCACCAGTGTCTGCCCCGCAGGTGCCGTCACCTGTTGGGTGCAACTGCCGCCGCTCGCAGCGCATCCGCCAGACCAGCCTTCTTGCGTGCCGATATAGCGGCTGCCCGCTGGGGTGGTTTCCGTCAACACGGTCGAGACAGCGCCTTGCCCGGTCGTTTCCGTCACATTGATCTGATAGGTCAGTGTATCGCCCGGTTTGATCTGATAGTTGGCAGGCACCGGGTTGCCATTCACGCTACCGAGCGCTTTGGTGACAGAGGGGTTGCCGCCAGGCACGGCGGCAGTCGTCTTGGCACACAGATTGTCTTTCGAGACATTGTGACTGCCGACATTGGGTGCTGGATTGTCACAGTCCGCAGTGCGCGGGTCGCCCCCCGTGCTGGTGGCCACCACGGTATTGGTGATGTTGCCACTGAGTGTGCTGTCGGCTTTCACCGTGTAACGGATGCTCAGTGTGTCACCTGCTGCCAGTTGCGGGGTACCTGTGCAGGTCACGACCTGCCCGTTGGCTGTGCAGCTGAGTGGTGAGCCGGTCTCCTGCCCCGTAAACCGTAGACCGGTCGGCAGCGTATCGGTCAATGCCACCAAGCCGTTTGTGCTGGTGCCGCCGACATTGGTGAGTGTCAGTTGATAACTGGCGGTGGCACCGGCAGTCATGGTGACGGGCCCGGTCTTCGTGACGCGCAGTGTCGGTGGGCCAGCCTGGGCATTGGTAAAGGTGCAGGCAATGGCTGCGCCACCGGCGGTGGCTGCCGCATCCAACGTGACGCTGCCGTTGGCGAGGTCAGGTGTGGCCTTACCGCCAGTGCCCATGCCAGTACAGCTGATATCGGTCAGGCGGTAATCGGTTGGCACGGTTTGCTTGATGGTGGTGCTGGCTCCGATGGTGCTCAGCATTTGAGGACTACTGCTGACAGGTACCGCCGACGCGGTAGTGGCGTTGGTCAGATCGGCCAGGCCATTGGTGCCGGTGTAGGCAAAGCGGTTGGTTCCTCCCAGGCTGATGGTCTGGATGGTGACTGTCGGCACTTTGGTATTGGTGAAGGTGCAGGCAATGGCGGCACCGCTGACGGTGGCTGTTGCATCCAGAACCACTTTGCCGCCATTGAGATCAGGTGTGGCAGTGCCCCCTGTGCCCAACCCTGTGCAGGCGATGTCTGTCACTTTGTAACCTGATGGTGTTGCCTGGGTGATGGTGGTCGCCTGGCCGATGGCGTTGAGTGTCAATGTGCCGCTGTTGACCGGTGTGCCCGATTGGGTCGTGGTATTACTGACAGCCGCCATGCCATTTGTGCCAGTATAGGGGAAGGTGCCCGCACCGCCGATGCTGGTGGTCTGCAGCACGACTGTTGGCAACTTGCTATGGGTGAAGGTACAGGCAATGGCGGAACCAGCCTGGGTTGCAGCCGCATCCAGTGTGACGGACCCCGCTGCCAGATTGGCGGTGGCGGTGCCGCCCGCACCCAGGCCGGTACAGTTGATATCAGTCACAGCAAAGCCTGGTGTGGCTGGGGTGTGAGTCAATGTGGTGGCCGTGCCGGAGTTGGTCAATGTGAAGGGTGTGCCGGTGACGACTGTGCCTGGGGAGGCGGTGGTCAATTGGTTCCCGCCAAAGCCGTTGTCGCCTGAATAAGTAAAAGCCCCCGTGCCATGTTGGCTGATGGCCGAGGTGCGGAGGGTGGTGGGCGGTAAGCACCATGAAAACTGATTGATGCCCGTGGCTTGGCTGTCAATGGCTGCATACAGCGGGCCGTTCTGGTAATGCACTGTTGCATTGGTAATGCCGGATTGCGCGAAGTCGACCTGGACGTTGCACGCCGAGGAGGTGGGTGTGCAAACCAGTGCATTGCCACCAGGCCCTGGAAATGGGCCTGGATCAAGTGCTTGGACACTGCCATCGACAAGGTTGGTCAATATCTGCGTCGGGTCATTCGGTATGATGGCGGTTGGACGGATCACATTGCCGTTATTGGCCCTGAATATGACCGAATCAACATAGGCCGCGCTGACTGTTCGGAAGGAATCGATGTCCACCGCCGTGAAAGACAACTTGTTGACCGGGCGGTTGAACAGCAGGTTGAAGTCAACGATGGGTTGGTTGATCGGGGCATTGTAAGCGATGACCACCAATGAGTTCGGTAGGTTTCCATTGCGCTCCAGCCTGGGGTAGGGGGCGAAAATGGATGGCCATTTCTTATCGATGGAGACGGTGAAGGTGGTGGTGTTGCCGCCGGTGGTGACGGGGTATGACACAGGCCCATAGCTGTTGGCAGCCCAAGATCCGCTTGGAAACGAAAACGTCTGGGCTGCTTCACCGACATCACAGGTGAGCGCTGCGTAGGCTGATGTGGTCACCAGCAGCCAGACAAGTGGGCCGCCGATTTTGATCCAATGGCGAGGCTTGGAGATCTGCTTGCGCAAGCGTACTGCCCACTGCATGTCAGTGTAACTGAAAATGTTGCAGCATTTCTCTGAAACAGTAGCGAAGGGCATCATGCTTACAATCTACCTTCCATCAACATGGAATCAAAATTATATTCTTTTTTTGTAATGTCTTGTAAACCGACTGCGAAAAAGCGGGTATCAATATCGAATATTGATAGCATGCTTTGATGTGTGTCTTAATCACTTCTTGCGCTGGCTGGCGGCGCGTTGCCAACGGTTTTTGAGCACTTGATTATTCATTTTTCATGATAAGGTGAGCGGCAGATCACAATCAAGTAATCCGCTTGATTTGATGTAATGCATGAATATGCAATTTGCATTGTGAATGTGCGTCATCGAATCTGTTTTCACTGGTTCTCTGGGGTTTGAGAGTTGATAAATCGGTGGTGTTTGAAAAAAATGAAGGTCATGGGCCTTCTGCCGCAATTTGTCGTTATGGTGATGCCACCAATTGGCGGTACAATCCAGCCCGGCTGAGGTAATCGAAATGGTTGACCAGATCAGGATCATGCAGTCATCTTGATCGGTCAGGCCAACCTGTCGTATCCCGAATCAGCCACAGCAGCTGTCGTCGCGTTTTGGTCACATTCTCTCTCTGGATTTCATGATGCTTCGCAACCAAAAAAGCCAGTCGCTGTCTGTCCGGGCCATGCGACACATGGCGATCCGCATCGCCCTGGTCACGGTCGTCATCACCGCCATCAGCTACACCTATACCTATCTCAGCTATCAGCGCGAGGCACTGACCTATCTCGAAAAGTACGTGACTGTGCGTAGCGAGCTGGAAAGCCAGCCCTTCATCAATGCAGAGGCCAATACGCGACTGATGCGCGATGAATTCGTCCGGCGTTTTCAATCACCGACGGACTTCGATGCTGACAAGCGCTTTGGCGAGCTGATGAAGCAGGATGCCGACGGGCTATGGCGTGTCCGGGTCGAGAAGGATGATTTTGAACACAAAGCCACGGTGGCGATTCTGCCGCGTGTGTCGCTGAGTACGGAATTCAAGCGCAAGGTGTTGGTGGCTTATGATGTGGCCAGTGAGCTGGGGCCAGCGTTCCGGAACCAGTTCTATGATGCATTCGTGGACATCAATGTGTCGGACGCCACGGTGATGTTCCTGCCTGACACCAACTATGCACGTGGCGGCTCGGTCGAGGTGTTTGAAGAAGATCTGGAAACCGAGGTGGGCGCCACGCCCAAGGCCAACCCGGAGCGGAAGACCTTCTGGACGGGTGTGTATTTCGATGCGCCAGCCAAACAGTGGATGGTGTCGGTGGTCACGCCCATCGACGTGCAGGGGCGATACGTGGGTGGGGCGGGGCAGGATGTGTTGATCGATCAGCTGATCGAACGGGCCAACCGGATCAGTGTGCCGGGCACCTACAATATGATCGTCAGTCGCAACGGCATGCTGATCGCTCACCCGGACAAGATGCGGGAGATCGAGAAGGTCAACGGCAAATACAATATCGGTGCCAGCAAGGACAACCAGCTGGTGGATTTCTACCGGGCAGCATTGCAGGCCACGGTGCGTAACCCGTTTGTCGAGAGCACCGATGGCCGATACTGGCTCTCTGTCTCGTCTATCAAAGGTGCAGACTGGTTGTTTGTCACGGTGTTCCCCAAAGCGCTGATCCAGCGCAAGGCGATGGAGTCTGCCAGCATTGTCATCGTATTCGGATTGATGGCCTTGTTGATTGAAGTGATCTTGATTGGCTGGGTGCTGCGCGAGCAGGTGACCAATCCGTTGCAAGGCTTGTTGATTGCGATCCGCGCCTTGGCGAGAGGGGATGCCGAGGTCAAGACCCATTCCGATCGCAACGATGAAATTGGCCAACTCGCCCGCGAGTTCGACGAAATGGCCGATGCGGTCGCCAAGCATCGTACCCGGCTGGAAGAATTGGTGCAGGAGCGTACAGCCGCGCTGGAGCAAGCCAATCAATCCTTGTCTGATCAAAACTATCAGCTGGAATACCTGAATCGCGAGAAGAACGAGTTCATGGGCATTGCCGCACATGACCTACAGAGCCCGATCAATGGCATCAAAGGGCTGGCCAACCATACCATCGAGAACCTGGATCGTTATCCGAAGGAAAAGGTACTGGAAAAGCTGAGCGGTATCCAGAATATCGCTGGCAAGATGTCCCATCTGATCACCAATCTGCTGGACATCAACTCGCTGGAGTCCGACACCTATCATCTGTTGTTGGAAAACCTGACTGTACGCCCGATGGTGGAGCACGTTGTCGAGCTGTACGCCGCCGAGGCGGAAGAAAAAGGCATCACCGTGCAGCTGCAGGTAGAGGACGGCCTGTATGTGCATGTTGACCAGCTGGCCTTCACCCAGATCGTCGATAACCTGCTGTCCAACGCGGTCAAATACTCCCCAGCGCAAACCACGGTGCAGATCCGTGCGCGTCGGGACGTGCAATGGGTGCGGCTGGAGGTGCATGACCAGGGGCCAGGCATTGCCGCACACGAGATGCCACGGCTGTTCCAGAAATTCGCCCGACTATCGGCCAAGCCTACCGGTGATGAGCAATCCATCGGTCTCGGACTGAGTATCGTGAAGCGGCTGACCGAAATGATGCGCGGTGAAGTCTACTGCGAGAGCAAGCTGGGGCATGGTGCGTGCTTCGTGGTCAAACTGCCAGTGGCGGAGCACATATGATCCGCCTCGCACGTCAAGACGATCTGGCCGGCATCCTCGCGCTCTATCGCGCCTTGCACCCTACCGATACATCATTGAACGCCACCGAGGCCCGTGCCGATGATTGGGCGCGGGTTCTGGCCTGCCCGATGGTGCGGGTGGTGGTGGCCGAGGCTGAAACTGACCATTGTCTGGCCGCCACCTGCACGCTGACCATGGTTCCCAACATCACCCGCCAGGGGCGTAGCTACGGTCTGATCGAGCATGTCATCACCCTGCCAGCCTGCCGGCGGCAAGGCCACGCACGGCAAGTCTTGCAATATGCGCTGGCCCAGGCCTGGGCAGCAGGCTGCTATAAAGTCATGCTGCTGTCCGGCACCCAGCGCGCCGATGCGCACGCGTTGTACGAATCGGTTGGCTTCACCGGCGGCCAGGAAGCCGCATTCGTCGCCCGTCCACCCTCGCCAGCCCTGGCTTGATACCTGATCATGGTACACCGCATCGGTATGACGATGCATGGTAGACTGTCATTATTTACAACCCTATGTATGGCGTCACGGCTGGTTGATCAGCTCGTGTGGGTTGGCACATCATTTCGCAGAGGACTCAAATCGTGGTGGTGACTTTTCCAGACAGCCCTTACCGACTGCATCAAC
The DNA here is from genome assembly GCF_014202905.1 of Chitinivorax tropicus. Lineage (NCBI taxonomy): Bacteria > Pseudomonadati > Pseudomonadota > Betaproteobacteria > Chitinivorax > Chitinivorax tropicus. Next base: position 136,954 of record NZ_JACHHY010000013.1, read on the forward strand.
CCTTTCCCCCTGCGGGTGATCAACCCACCGCCATCAATGAGCTGGTCGAGGGCATCAATGATGGCTTGATGTATCAGACGCTGCTGGGGGTGACCGGCTCAGGCAAGACCTATACCATGGCCAATGTGATTGCGCGGACAGGCCGCCCCGCCATTGTCATGGCCCCCAACAAGACCCTTGCCGCACAGCTGTACGCGGAATTCCGCGAATTCTTCCCAGAGAATGCGGTCGAGTATTTCGTGTCGTATTACGACTACTACCAGCCAGAAGCCTATGTGCCGAGCCGTGATCTCTTCATCGAAAAAGATTCACAGATCAACGAACACATCGAGCAGATGCGGCTGTCCGCCACCAAAGCGCTGCTGGAGCGGCCTGACTGCATCATCGTCGCCACCGTGTCCGCCATCTATGGTATCGGTGACCCGGTCGATTACCACGCGATGATCCTGCATCTGTGCGAAGGCGAGAAACGCCCTCAGCGAGACATCATCACCCGGCTGATCACCATGCAATACGAGCGCAATGAGCTCGAATTCAAGCGTGGCGTGTTTCGGGTGCGTGGAGATGTCATCGATATCTTCCCTGCGGAAAACGCCGAGCTGGCGTTGCGGATCTCTCTGTTTGATGACGAAATCGAATCCTTGGCGCTGTTCGACCCGCTGACAGGCCATATCAAGCAACGGGTAGGACGCTTCACCGTATTCCCCTCCAGCCACTATGTCACGCCCCGCGCCACCGTGCTGCGGGCGATTGAAACCATCAAGGAAGAGCTGTCCCAACGGCTGGACTACTATCGACGTGAAGACAAACTGGTCGAAGCGCAACGACTGGAGCAACGTACCCGCTTCGATCTGGAAATGCTCAACGAAATGGGCTTCTGCAAAGGCATCGAAAACTACTCCCGACACTTTTCCGGTCGCGGCATCGGGGAGCCGCCCCCCACCTTGATCGACTACCTGCCCGGCAACAGCCTGATGATCATCGATGAATCGCATGTCACCATTCCCCAGGTTGGTGGTATGTATCGTGGCGACCGCGCCAGAAAGCAGAATCTGGTCGATTACGGCTTTCGCCTACCCTCTGCCATGGACAACCGTCCCTTGAAATTCGAGGAATTCGAAACCCTGATGCCGCAAACCGTATTCGTGTCGGCCACCCCGGCAGAATACGAGGCCACCCACCAAGGACATGTGGCCGAGCAAGTGGTGCGCCCCACCGGCCTGGTTGACCCGGTCATCCATATCCGGCCCGTGACAACCCAGGTGGACGACCTGCTGTCCGAGATCAACGAGCGTGTCAAAGTGGGTGAGCGGGTGCTGGTGACCACCCTGACCAAGCGCATGGCGGAAGACCTGACTGATTACTTCAACGAGCACGGCGTCAAAGTGCGCTATCTGCACTCCGATATCGACACGGTCGAGCGGGTCGAGATCATCCGTGACCTGCGCCTGGGCGAATTCGACGTACTGATCGGCATCAACCTGCTTCGCGAGGGGCTGGATATCCCCGAAGTGTCCTTGGTCGCCATTCTGGATGCAGACAAAGAAGGCTTCCTGCGCAGTGAGCGCAGCCTGATCCAGACCATAGGCCGCGCCGCCCGCCACCTGAATGGCACGGCCATCCTGTATGCCGACGTGATCACCAAATCCATGCGTCGCGCCATCGACGAAACCGAGCGCCGCCGCGCCAAGCAGGTGGCCTTCAACGAGGCCAACGGCATCGTCCCGAGAAGCGTGCACAAGCGTATCAAAGACATCATCGATGGCGTCTACAACCCCGAAGAAGCCACCGCCAAGCTCAAAGCTGCCCAGAAACAGGCTGGCTATCACCACCTCAGCGAGAAGGAACTATCGAAGGAAATCAAGCGGGTGGAGAAAGAGATGCTGGATGCCGCGAAAAATCTGGAATTCGAAAAAGCAGCGGAATTGCGGGATCAATTGAAGGCGTTGAAGGAGATGTTGTTTGGGCCGGAGGGATGATTGAAGTTTTTGATGTAATACCTCAGATGGTGTAGGGTGTGTATGCTCTTGATCGTTACCAGGTTTGTTTGTAGTGTATTTTTTGTCAATATGAATAATTTGAATGCTGTGGATTTTTTAATGAAATTTCGTATATATACATTGTTTATATTTTTTGTGCTTGGCGTATCTGGAGGTGCATTTGCTGGTGGGACGGCAACTTGTGCTGTTGTTTATGACTACGGTTGGGATAATACTACGACCCATTGGTTAACAAATCCAGTTAGAGCTTATTGTGCGGTAGAAGATATCGGTAAGATTTGTGATATTCATGTTAGTCAGAATATAAATTGTACAAAGTCTGATGAAGGTGGTGTGCCTTGGTATCAGGCTGCGATTGACTATGCCGCAAATAAAAATGGAAGTGGGGCTTTGGTCGAGCCTGGTAGAAGGCAATATCCTGTGGTTGCTTTGACAAGAGGCGTGGTGAATGTCAAATATCCTATCGAGGCAGATTGGCCTCTGGGGAAAATTGGTATTCATTTGCAGGGGGGAGTTCAGCTTATAGGGGTGCCTGCACAATTTGGAACCACATTAGTCAAGCTTGATAAAAGTTGGAATAGAAATGATCTGTTGAATCACATGATAGTTTCCAGTGCTTCCAGGGTTGGTGATGTTCTCAATCCTGGGAGAAAAATTAATTCTGTTGTGATTGATAGTATTGCAATATCTGGATCTCTGGAGGATGCCATTCCAGGTTGCAAGGTATTTGATGATAGGCACTCCCACGTAAAAAATGGGGTGTTTGTTTTTAATGCAGAGGCTGATCAGTTTGGGTTAAGCCTTAATGTTACAAATTTAATTTTACAGCAGTTGAAGGGTAATGCTATCGAACTTGGCTTTTATAGTCCATTTGTTGATTCTGGTAAGGCAAGTTGCACAAATGATATGCTGTGTAAGCAAGGTCTGATATTAGATGTCAGCGGTAAGGGGGGCAGTGATCCCGCTTACGTGGCGTACAATAATATATGCGGTGTCGGCTATGGTGGAATTACCATTATTGGGAAAAATGTTAAGGTGGAAGGAAATTCTATATTGCATGTTGCTAAAACGTGGGATGGTGAAAATAAATCTGTTGGCTCTACGATGGGAATATCTATAGGCTTCGTCGGTTCCTCCAGCAATTACGTGATCAATAATGTGATTGAAGGTGGGGACTATGGCGTTGGCTCGGATGGTTCTTTCCCTGTTTTCATAATGCCTGAGTATTATAAAAAATATTGGAGTGCTATTACAGAGGTGCATCCGGAATTTTCTATTAAATATCCGAATGGACCTGTTGATTCAAGCGGTAAGGCTTACCTTAAGCCGATGGATGATATATTGGCAAATCAAGTTTTAATGGATGTTGCATCCAAAAGAGCTGCGCAGGTGGATGATAGGGTGGGATTTGTTATCTATCCTGTAATCCAGGGAAATAGAATTACGAACTCTACTGTTGGCGTTTCTTTATTTAAAGTGGATGGTGCTAAAATTTCTAATAATGTTATCAACTCCACATCTAAAAGTAAGTTTGGAATACTGTTTGATTCTGCTGTTAACTCATTTGCGTATGATAATAGGATAAATTGGTGGCCGGTTGGTGTGTATGTAACTGGCATGCCTTATCAGGTAAGTAAGTGGGGTTCCTCTTATAATGGCATAGGAATTAAGCCGCCGCTGGAAGGGTCAAATCAGTGGGCTTATCCTGGGAATATATTCCAAGGCAATATACGGAACGTAGTTATTGAAAAAGCTGGTAGCGGTAATAACATCCATTAAAGCTAATTGTAAAGTCTTGCGGCAATATCCCCCCTGCTACCCACTCTCGCAAGGTATGCATTCGGCATGAATTGACGGATCACTTATAGGCCCTGTAGTGGCGCGCCTTTTTGCATTCTGCCTTGCGGTGTGAGAAGGGTTTGTCGGGTCGTCGTCGAACGATGACCTTTCCCTGACCTTTCCCCACCACGGTATACCAAGAATTAGTTAGCATGGAGGGCGATAGGAGCTCACATGCGCAAGGCGAGATTCAACGAAGTCCAGATCA